>JAUWBX010000073.1 GCA_030609625.1 Phycisphaerae bacterium | reverse complement strand
GATGCTCATATCCTGGTCAACATAGGCAACTTTTTTACGGATATCCCAAACAGTTTTCTTATCAACAAGACTCCCGTCAAAAAAAACCTTACCCTTGTTAGGTGTGGTAAATCCCAAAATCAAAGAGAAAAGCGACGATTTGCCGAGGCCGGACTTGCCAAGGATAACGGCTTTAGCTTCCGTTTTGATTTCCAGGGAAAATTTCTCAAGAACGGCCTTGCCATTGTACGCTAAACTAACATCGACTAATTTAATCACGCATGCCTCGCATTTGCACTATTTTCCTGCATTCATTCTTTTTAATCTTTCATTCGTAATTAGGGTTTGTTGAATAACTCATTTTCATTCCATCAAATTTCTATGTCCTGTTTTTGGCGTTAGGATTCACACGGTTTATTATCACAAGGGGTGTCGCGACCGCAACAAGGTGTATCCCGACCACAAGCCGGAGCATTACTCTTGGTGTAATCAGTCGCATAGAAACCCGAACCCTTGAAAATCAAACCTGCTCCGCCGCTAATCAGACGCTGTACAGTGCCATCACACTTTGGGCACTTTGTGATGGGCTTGTTCTTCATGCTTTGGAACTTTTCAAATTTGTAGCCACAATCCTGACACTTATATTCGTAGGTCGGCATAATTACTTCCTCTCCCCTTTGGACTCTTTTGTGCAACATCAATCCTGGTTTGTAACGCAGGTTTGGTTTTTAATCTGTTTAATGCCTGTTCTAAATCTTCAAGCAGTATCTCGGTTTTCTCAATTCCAGCGGAAAGACGAACGGTGTTAGGACGTACCCCGAAAACAGTCCTACGTTCGGGAGGCATATAAAGCAACGTCGTAAGGTATGGTATACAAATCAGTGATTCTGTTGCTCCCAAACTAACGGCATGGCATATTACTTTGAGTTCGCTTATAAAGATTTTCGCATCTTCCTGACTTTTGCCAACATCAAATGCTAACACCCCGCCAAATCCATTATGCATTTGTCTTGAGGCTATTGAATAACCAGCATCTTTCTTCAAACCCGGATAATAGACACTGGAAATTTCTGGATGGCTGGACAAATACTTGGCTATAGCCATAGCATTAGCTGCCATCTTTTCTGCTCGGAGTTCAAAGGTTTTTAACCCGCGTTCCAACAGCGATCCTGAATAAGCATCCAAAGTTGTTCCGATAGCTTGGCGGGTAAACCATAGATTATCATAATGGTTCTTCGAGCCGGCTATAGCACCAGCCATAAGGTCGTTATGTCCCCCTAACCCCTTGGTGGCACTATGTACTACAATATCAGCACCAAGCGAGAGCGGTTTTTGATGGTATGGAGTAGCAAAAGTATTATCTACTACTAAAAGAGCGTTTACCTTATCTGCTTCCTTACGCAATTCAGCGATATCTAAAACTTTGCATAAAGGATTGCTTGGACTTTCACAAAATATCATTTTTGTATTTGGTCTGATATGCTCAGCAATCTTATGGCCCTCACGAGCATCAAGCCATGTTATATCGATACCCAGCCGTTCTAAGATAAGTGAAACCTTATAGTGGGCACCATATACATCATGAAATATTATCAGATGATCACCTGCACCAAGATATGTCAAATATACCATCGTGCAGGCGGCCATCCCTGAAGTGCAAATAATGCAATCCTCAGCTTCCTCCAATGCGGCTATTTTCTTCTCTACTGCCCGGACGGTTGGGTTGTCATCTCTATGATAGGTGTAGCCATCTATTTCACCGTCTGTGATTTGTCGCAAAACCTCGAAAGAACTGTATTCATAATTGACTGCGTTGACAATAGGTGTAACCATTGGTTTGTTACCATACGGCGTTAGTGGATCATTACTCATACTTATTTACTCCAGATTTTTATTGAATATTTCTTTGTTTACTGCCAAACAACCAAAACATCTTATGTTATCAGTTTTTTGAAATCCTCTCACTGTTGTCCTAACCAATCAGCTTGATTCGGGAGCTTCGCAATCCTTTGTAGGGCGTTTTAACTCTTTCATCCCTTCTCCTTTTCATGAGCTGCTTCTTCTACAATGACGTCAGAATTCATAAAATCTATCTCTTTTATTTTTGCTTGCATAACCTTAGTTTCTCCCTTAAGATTCTCTATCACTATTCGGTTGCCATTGATTCTAAGGTAGGCAACGCTTTCTACCAGTACTTTACCAGCCCTCCCGCTTTGATAAATATTTGCAAGACACATATCTCGGCCCTTCCTTTAGCTACGCCAACTTAGCTTGGACTTTTCTTTCCTCAAATTCCAGCTTATCAGCAATTTGTTTAATTCCCTCAAGGGATATTTTAAGCTCCTTGCCCGCAAGGCCTGACATAAATACTTCCCTGTTTTCAGGAATAACAGCTATTACCTTTTCTTTGTCTATCGATTCCAAAAGCAGCATTTCAGATTCATGATTGACTCTGTTTAGTACTAAATACGTTGCCTTACCAAGCTGCTTTCCCAGATCGGATATCTTCTGGGCCAAAAGTATCGAATCTTTGGAAGGCTCAATGACGACAACAAGTGAATCGACACCTTTTTCTACGCCTCTGCCAAAATGCTCTATACCGGCATCGGTATCTACGATCAAAAACTCTTTATCTCCTACGTCAAGAATTTCCAACATTCTCGAAGAAAGTACGTTAATAGGGCAGGCACATCCTTCACCGAATTGGTAAATCTTACCCATCGAGAGAAGTTGAATATTTCCCTTCTCGGATAAATATTCTTTAGGCAAGTCATCTAATTTCCATCTACCTGTTATCTCTTTAGTTTTTTCAAATAGAATCTTTTTGCCGCCAAAGTAATTCATAAAATCTTCCGGCTTGGTCATTCCCAGACGAAAGTGAAGGCCGGTATTTGACTCATCACTATCTATCACTAAAACCTTATTTTCCCTTTTGGCCATCTTTTTGGATAGCAGGGCTACAACAGTACTTTTCCCGCATCCTCCTTTGCCGCAGACCAGCACTTTCATAATAGTTAACCCTCTTCTTTCATATCATATTGCCTTTCCGGGCATACCTCCCCGGGATCGATATACACAAGCAAGATACCTTCAGATACGCAGACACGCGCCTCTGTCTGAGAAAGCTCATTGCTAAGGCCTTGTGTCACAAAAGCCAGCGGCTCATCTTCCAATGAATACTTGAGGCTTTTTGTTCTCACCTTGAGTCTGCCAGGCCCATAAGGAATCAGCGAAACGGCTGAGCCGACCTCCCCGTGCAGCACGCATCTTTCGGTTTTGTCAACTGCAACAAGCGTGGCAGTGCCGTCTAAGATGGCTATATGGCCCGGATATTTGGCTAACAACGCGACATTTTCCAATGTATTATCCAGGCGGTCGCCAACTGCCGCCAGCAAGACAACCTGTTCACATTCTTGTTCAAAGGCATATTCCAAGGCAACCTCCACATGAGATTTATTTTTGTCCGGTGAATAAGAGAGCCGCACAATATCATCGCCTTTAAGCACTCCATCGGCGGCAACGTCATCTATTTCGCCAACAAGAATATCAGGCTTCAGTTCTAAGGCAGCGAGATGTTTTGTTCCACCGTCCACGGCAATTAGCAAATCAGAATGAGTTGCGGAACATTTGGCCCTTTCGAGGTTTTTCAGCTCGCTTTTGCAAAAAATGCAAGCCATTTTTAACTGCTTTATTTGACGACTCATGATATATTTCCATCCTTTCACGGTATGAGTTAACCGCGATGTGTAACAGTCAAAGTCTCGCCGGCCGGAACGTTTTCTAATCTCTCAGTGATCACAAATGTTATCTCCGGTTTCAAGTGTATCATTAAGATAAGCTTTTACCAATTGTTCAGGAGCTTGGTCAGATGCACCTATTACAACTTTGATGTTATTCTGGGCGAAAAGCTGCTGTGCACGTTGGCCCATACCGCCAGCTATAATAATATCAGCCTGCTGCTCGTTGAGCCATTGAGGCAGCACGCCCGGCTGATGACCGGGCGGTTGTAATTTAACAATATTGGAAATCTCCTTGGTCTGCTCATCAACATCCACCATTGCGAATTCTTCACAATGACCGAAGTGTGCCGACAATTTGCTGGCCGTTACTGGAATTGCTATTCTCATTTTGTTTTGTTTCTCCTTATTAGCAGGGTTCTTATTTTGCGAGGTACTGTAAAATGCGGTCCCTGTTTGAATTTGTTTACCGAGCACAAGAAGCGGTTCAAACGCTGAAACGATGGCTTGGGCTGTGGGATTTTGGCTGTCGAAATCGATGAATGGCTTACCTGAATCGCAGGCACGAGCCAGAGCGGGGTCTATCGGAACACTGCCTAAAAACGGAACGTTGAAATCTCTGGCCATTTCTTTACCGCCGTCGCCCTTGAATATTTCTATCCGGTTATTGCAATGCGGGCAAATAAATCCGCTCATATTTTCAATAACTCCCAAGACCGGTAGCTTTAACTGCTTACAAAACGTTAAGCATTTTTTAACATCGACGATGGCAAGCTGCTGAGGTGTAGTAATGATAATGGCGCCATCAATTTTGCCTAACAGTTGAACTATCGATAACGGCTCGTCACCTGTCCCGGGCGGACAGTCAACCACCAGGTAATCCAGATTACCCCAGGAAACATCTGTGACAAACTGCTTTATAACATTATGCTTCATCGGCCCACGCCAGATAAGGGCGTCGCTTTCATTTTGCAACAAGAACCCGATACTCATTATTTTGAGTGTGTCGCTGTACAAAACAGGCTTAATCTTTTTACCTTTAATCTGGACCTTCCTGTCTTCGAGATTCAATAGTTTGGGGATGCTCGGCCCATGAATGTCAATATCCAGTAAGCCGACACTTTTGCCCTGCATCGAGAGCCAAACCGCCAGGTTAACGGCAATACTGCTTTTGCCGACACCGCCTTTACCGCTTAAAACAATAAACTTGTGTGTTATATTCTCCATTATTTCGTTCCTTTCGTATTTGCCGTTTCCTTCAACGTATCCAATACCGATTCCCACAGGGACACTATTTGCTCCTTTAGGCCGTTATTTGAGTATTCGACAATGCTCTTGGCGGCAATTTGCGCCTTTGTCACTGCTACATCGTAAGCAATTTTGCCAACTACTTTCAGATTCCTTTCCAGCGATTCTTTCTCAATTGCTTTTGCGATTTTCACATTGATATCATATTTATTGATACAAACCACTGTTGGAATCTTAAAATGTTCGGTTAATTCAGCTACTCTGTCGAGGTCATGCTGGGCTGCAATGGTTGGCTCGGTAACAACTAATACCAAATCCGCTCCAGCGATAGATGCGATTACCGGACAGCCGATACCCGGTGAGCCGTCCACGATTATCAGGTTCCTGTTCTGCTCGGCTGCAATCCGTTTTGCCTCTTTGCGAATCAGGCTGACTAACTTGCCGCTGTTTTCTTCAGCGATGCCAAGTTTGGCGTGCAGCATCGGCCCGAATCTTGTATCCGATACAAACCATTTGCCGTTGATGGCATCTTTAAACTCTATCGCGTCAACCGGACAAAAGTGGACGCAGACACCGCAGCCCTCACATGCGATAGAATCAATCGTATAAGTTATTTCGACTACATCATTGGCCGGGCCGTTAAATATCGCGGCGTCAAAATTGCAAACTTCCTCACATCTGCCGCAGCCGATACATTTTTCCGTAATTACAGAAGCCAGTTTGCCGCCGCTAAAGTCGTGGCTTTGTTTTATGTCGGGCTGCAATAGCAGGTGCAAATCCGCCGCATCTACATCACAGTCAGCTAACACTGCTTTTTTCGCAAGGGCCGCAAAGGCTGCTACGATACTTGTCTTACCCGTCCCGCCCTTGCCGCTTATGACAACTAACTCTTTCAAAATGAAACTCCTTGCATTTACTAACCAAATTAATTCTGTGTACTGTAAGAAAATATTTAGAGATGCCAGGTTTAGTTTATATTATTCAATAGCTCTCAAATCACATTCTTTATCAACCAATAGCAACTTTATTTTAAGACAATTTCTCCTCCGTTATTTTTGTTCTTTTCTTTTATAATTTCATTGATATTTTTATGCATCATCAGCAACCTTACACATTGATGAATAAAAAAGTGTTCTTCAAAATCACTAAACCCAACCCCGGCCAGTATTTTCTTCCAGTCTTTCTCGATAAAATCAAAGGCATAGGGGCATTCCAGCATTTTAAAAGGAATTCTTAGATAAAAAGGTAGCTTCGGCAGTAAAAATTCGTTATAATCCAGGATAAGGAGCTTTCCACCGTACTTTAGAGCCTTAAATGCATTTGCAATAATCAACATCCTGACGTTTTGGGGAAAACCGTGCAGAACAAAAGAGATAAAAACCTTGGTAAACTCATTGTTATAAGGTAGAGGCTGGTCAATTCTCATGTTAGTCACTTTTGCGTTGGGAAAATTGGCGCATCTTTTTCTAAATTGGGCAATCATATCTTCAGAGACATCAACACCTATCAATTCACCCTTTTCGGAAAGGTATTTCGCCATGAGGCAAGCGTTTCTGCCTGTGCCTGCCCCCAGGTCGAGAATTCTGTCTTCCGGTTTAATCTTTGTCATACGTATAACCTGTTTCACGAACGGTAGATACCTTCCGAATGTGGCTATATCAAGGCCGGTATCGTAGTATTGAGCCATAAATCCCGTAACCTCAACTTTTGATTCAGGATATAATTTTTTCATTTTCAGTTGCTGCCAAGATCGGCCGTCATAGCGGTTAATTTGTCTATAGTAAGACCAGCTACCTTTTGTTGCTTCTTAAAATACCGAACCATACGTTCGAAGAACGCCTGCTGCTCCTGGGGAGTTTTAAAATGTTTCAAAAGACTTTTGGTTTTCTCTACGTTTGCCTCAACTTCCTGCGGAATCCTTTCACTATCGTGTCGAACAGCTTCCTCGGGACATACTTCGTGACATCGACCGCACCGAATACATTCATCTTCTTTGATGACTGCTTTCTGGTCCTCTTTTAGTGTAATCGCCCCTACTGGACAATCATCAACACATACGCCACAACTCACACACATATCCTCATTTACCCAGGGCATATTCTTTGTCTCCCTTTCTATCTGCACAAAATTCAAACCTTACCATTACGATCATCCGCCTCTTGTCTTAACTTCCAATTCATAATGAACAGGGCAAGCTACTGAACGGGAAACGAGACAGTATTTTTCAGCTAAATCTCCGAGCTCACGAACTTTCTCAGCCAGTTCCTGTTGTTTCAATGTAACTTTTGCTCGAACCTCCACATTGGTAAATCGAAATCCATCTGCTTGTTTTTCGACCTGGCCTTCGCCGTCTGAATAGTACGATAAAATCTCAACATTCAGTTTCCGTACAAAATAGAAAAAGGTTGTCATCAGGCAGTTGTTAATTGCCGCGACAAACATTTCTTCCGGATTTAACGTCTCCGGACTTCCTTCAAATTCAGGCGCCGGCCCAACTTCCAGCTCACCCGGACCACTAAAGATAGTCTTTGCCGATTTATCACCTTCTTTAAATACCGTATTCTTGAACAAGTAACTCTTTTGGCGTTTCATAAGCTTCAACAATTACAATTTCTGTTCTTCGATCAATCGGCACCCCGGTACCCATTAACCCAAAGGATTTGTTTATGTTCAATTCGTTTAGTCCGGATGTCTTTGAAACCGGCCTTACGGAGAAAACCTGTTAATTCCTTGCCGGTATAGTAGTTCTCATTCCATAAC
>JAUWBX010000448.1 GCA_030609625.1 Phycisphaerae bacterium | reverse complement strand
TTGCATTTTTGAGGATGTCGATGTTGGCCGAAAGTGTTTATGTAAGCCGGAGCAAGCAAATTTTAGTGTATGTTCAACGGTTTGAGGGATTTTCAAAGCTCAGCAAAGCTTCCTGAGCGAACTTTTGACGCAGGCATCAATTTTCTTTAAAATTCCCTCCCCCAATAATACCAAACAACTGCCCACTTTCACACCGGCATTCCGGTAGTATCTTTGTATTTTTTGCGCAGTCGTTTCAGTTCGGCCTTCAGCTTCTTGACAACATCGGCGTATGCAGGTTCGTTATAGACGTTCTTCATTTCTTTCGGGTCTTTTTTAAGGTCGTACAGCTCCCACTCGTCGATGTCGTTGTAGAAGTGTATCAGCTTGTAACGTTTGTTCCGTACACCATAGTGCCGTTTTACACTGTGCACGGCTGGGTATTCGTAATAGTGGTAGTACATCGACGTTCGCCAATCCTTAGGTGTTTTGCCCTGGAGGAGCTTGCGAATAGACCGGCCCTGCATATCAGACGGTTTTGGTACACCCGCGAAGTCCAAAAACGTCACGCCAAAATCCAGGTTCAGCACGATGTCATTGCTTATCGAGCCGGCTTTGACTTCTTTCGGATACCGCACCAGCAGCGGCATACGCAGCGATTCCTCGTACATAAAGCGCTTATCGAACCAGCCGTGGTCGCCCAGGTAAAAGCCCTGGTCGGAAGTATAGACCACGACGGTATTCTTAGCCAGACCCGATTCATCGAGATAATCCAGCAGCCGGCCGACATTATCGTCAACCGAGGCGATACACCGCAGGTAGTCTTTGATATATCTTTGATATTTCCAGCGTATAAGGTCTTTGCCCTTGAGGTTTGCCTTGCGGAAGGCTTCGTTTTTAGGTTCGTATGCCGCGTCCCAGAGCTTCTTCTGCCCGGCTGTCAGGTTTTTGGGGGGCACGAGTTTCAGGTCTCTGTCGTTCATCGTCTTTTCGATGCTCATATCCTGTTCCTTAGCGGCCCTTCCGCGGTTGGAGTAATCGTCGAACAGGTTTTCCGGCTCCGGTATAGTAACATCATCATACATTGTTAAATACTTGGGGCCCGGCTCCCATGATCTGTGCGGGGCCTTGTGATGGTACATAAGGCAGAAAGGTTTTTCGCCGGTGCGTTCTTTGAGCCACTTGAGTGCGTGGTCGGTAATAATATCAGTGGTGTATCCGGTATATTTTTTCCGCTGGCCCATCTCGATCATAGCCGGATTATAGTACGTTCCCTGCCCGGGAAGGACATTCCAGTAGTCGAAGCCGGTCGGGTCGGTTTTGAGGTGCCATTTGCCAAGCATAGCTGTTTTGTAACCGACTTCTTGCAGCAGTTTGGGGAAGGTCTGCTGGCTGCCGTCGAACTTCAGCCGATTGTTTATGACGCCGTTGATGTGGCTGTATTTGCCGGTCAGGATTACCGCCCGGCAGGGGGCACAGATTGAATTAGTGCAGAAGCTGTTTTTGAAGAGCATGCCTTCTTTGGCAATTCGGTCGAGGTTTGGTGTCTTGTTGATTTTGCTTTCGTAACAACTCAGGGCGTGTGAGGCGTGGTCGTCCGTCATAATAAATATGATGTTCGGCCGTTTTCTTCCTGCTATTTGGCCGATTATATTGCAGCTTGGCAATATCGACAACGCTGACGCGGAGCCTGCCATAAAGCCGAGTTTTTTTAGAAATTCTCTCCTTGTTTGTCTTTTCATTTTGGTTCCTTTCGTACATCTTTGTATGACAACTTACCTATCAAACAGAGTTCTTTTTGCTTTTCCTGCATTTAATGGAATTATGCTTTGTGCCACCAAGCGTCTGCGTTTGGGGCGTTCGGCGGTACATCCAGCCGAGACTCCCAGTTTCTGAGCATCTTTCGGTGCTCTGCCAATACTAAAGCATATCGTGAGTTTGCTGCAAGATTTTTGGTCTCGCCGGGGTCGGTTCTCATATCGAAAAACTGCTCGAGGGAATCATCTTTGTAAGCGATGTACTTGAAGGACGGCGTCCGGACCATCCGTCCTGTATTGGAGCTAACTTCAGTAACTATAAAATTGTTGGGAAGCACGGACTTGCCTTCAAGGATTGGTCGTAAGCTTCTGCCACGCATATTTTTGGGCGGTTTTATTCCGGCATAGTCGCACAGGGTCGGCATCATATCCAGGCCGGAGGCAAGATGGGTAGTATCTGTTCTGTTTTCAGGAATATGTTCTGGCCAGGAGAAAAGCAGCGGTACTTTTACGGCTTCGTCGTAGAGAGTATTTTTCCGCACCATCTGGTGATGGGCCAGGCCTTCGCCGTGGTCGGAAGTAAATACGATTAGTGTATCCTTCGCATAAGCACAATCTTCCAGCGCCTGCAGGATACGGCCGATTTCAGCATCAACATATTCGATATTGCGGTAATAGCTCCACCGGTAATATCGCCACTGCTCTTTGTTCCATTTGCCCTTAAACGGCTCATTGCCTAATCGTCTTTTTCTGATTGCTTTCGGCTCGTTCTCATCGAACTCGAAATTATCCGGCAGCTCCGGAAGCTTGCCGGCCAATTGCGGATACCGTATCTCCTGCGGATTGTCCATATTCAGCCTTAACCACTCACAGATGTCATGGGGCTGCATAAATGACGCAACCAGCAGAAACGGTTTGGATTTTGGGCGGTTTCGCACAAAGCCCTCGCATGCGCGTGAAATCGCCGTATCGCAGAGGTAACCAAAACCGCCAATGCCCGTATTTATTACCTTAAAGCCAGGTATATTGCTTGTGTAAGTTCTCGGCAGATGCCACTTGCCCGCATAAAAGGTCTCGTAATCGGTTTGTTGCGAGAACCATTGGCCGAGGTTTGTGATATCGGAACGGATGGGGCGGCCGTTTACGTAAACTGTGGTC
>JAUWBX010000372.1 GCA_030609625.1 Phycisphaerae bacterium | reverse complement strand
GAAGAAGTCGCAGCCGTAAGGCCAAAGGAAATTAAAAAAGAAGGCCTTAGCGAGTATTTTCTCTATACAATCGAGGGCACAGAGACGATACCGACCGGCTGGTCGAAACGGCTGCTCAGCTTTGATGTTGACGAAGTGCCGGTGGTAAACCTTTATAAATACGAAGAACAACGCTATGGCAAATCTGTCGTTCGTTTCCTCAGCTTCAAAAACGACAAAGAGCACGAATTAGGCGAAACTCCAATCCCCGGCGGGATGCTGAAGGTTTATAGAAATGCCGGCGGTGAGGGGCACTTATCTTATACGGGACAGTCTTCGTTTAAGTATATCCCTGTGGATGAGGATGTGGAGCTTAACCTTGGTGCGGTTGCCAACGTTGTTGTCGAGCCGAAGCTTATGGACTTCAAGACGGAAAACTACAGATTCGACAGGCGTGGCAACATCTCCGGCTGGGATGAGATTCGCACATTCAAAATTGAAGTCAAAAATACTCGCGGCATTGACGTTAAGGTCGAGATTAAACGCAACTTCAGCACTACGCATTGGAAGCTGGCCAGAAGCGGCGACTTTGATAAATTCGAGCCGGTAGATAAGGACACCGTCAAATTCACCTTAGTGCTCAAGCCAAGGTCGATAAGGAAGTTTGAGTATGTGCTAAGGACTTATCACGACACAAGAGAGAATGATTGGCGGTGATAAATTAAAAAGGGAACACCAACAATAGCAAAGAGGACTGCAAAATGAAACGCATAATATTTACGTTACTTATAATCGTTGTGATGGCCGGTGCCAGCCGAGCGAAAATTGATTTGGTTACGCTGCCAACGCGGGACACCGTACAGCTTACGATTTATAATTCAGCGGACATGACGTTAGTCCGTGAAAGCAGGGCGCTGACGCTAAAAGACGGGAAGAACAAGCTGCAGTTTTCCTGGGCCAATACGCTCATCGACCCGACGAGCTTGGAGATGCTGCCAAAGGCCGACGCTGATAAAATTGACATCGCTGATTTGACTTATCCGCCGAGGGTAAGGAACCTCGGCCTTTGGAATATCGAAAGCGGTGTAAGTGGTAAAGTGCCGGTCGAGATTACGTACCTGACCAGCGGACTTTCCTGGCGGGCGTTCTATATAGGCACGCTTACAGAGAATGAAGAGACAATGCGCCTGCAGGGCTATGTACGCGTTACCAACAACAGCGGCGAAGACTACGAAAATGCCCAGACACGCCTGATTGTCGGCAAAGTCCATATCCTCGACCAGATAGCCGAATTAGCAAGACGCCGATATCCCTACGGCAGACCTAGGGAAATAGTGCCTTCATCAAAAGAAGCGCGTCTGAGCGAAAGTGATTTGCTTAAAAGTAGAATGGGTAAGTTGGATATGTCGCTTCCGCTACCAATGTTTTTGGGAAAGCCCAAGGAAATAACAAAAGAGGGTCTAAGTGAATATTTCCTTTACACGATCGAGGGCAAGGAGACAATCCCCACCGGCTGGTCGAAACGGCTGCTCAGCTTTGATGTTGACGAGGTGCCGGTGGTGAACCTTTATAAATATGAAGAAGAGCG
Organism: Phycisphaerae bacterium; assembly: GCA_030609625.1. Classification (GTDB taxonomy): domain Bacteria; phylum Planctomycetota; class Phycisphaerae; order Sedimentisphaerales; family Anaerobacaceae; genus NIOZ-UU13. Next base: position 2,102 of record JAUWBX010000372.1, on the reverse strand, counting down.
ATATGGCCAATCTGTCGTCAGGTTTCTTAGCTTTAAAAATGACAAAGAGCACGGACTCGGCGAAACTCCAATCCCCGGCGGGATGCTGAAGGTTTATAGAAATGCCGGCGATGAGGGACATTTATCTTATACGGGACAGTCTTCGTTCAAGTATATCCCTGTGGATGAGGACGTAGAGCTTAACCTTGGCCCTGTTGCCAACGTTGTTGTCGAGCCGAAGCTTATGAACTTCAAGACGGAAAACTACAGATTCGACGGGCGTGGCAACGTCTCCGGCTGGGACGAAATTCGAACATTCAAAATTGAAGTCAAAAATACTCGCGGCATTGACGTTAAGGTCGAGATTAAACGCAACTTCAACACTACGCATTGGAAGCTGGCCAAAAGCGGCGACTTTGGCAAATTCGAGCCGGTGGACAAGGACACCGTCAAATTCAACCTGACACTCAAGCCAAGGTCAGCAAGGAAATTTGAGTACGTCCTAAGAACGTATCACGGCACAAGAGAGGACGATTGGACAAGAGCTTTGTGGTAAGGATGAGACAAAAGTCTATGCGGTTACACCTGGGCGCCTAAGGCAACTCTGAATATCGCGCCGGTTGGCTTGGCGTTGATAATCTCTACAAAACCGTTATGTGCCTCGGCGAATTTTTTCACCAGCGCAAGACCAAGCCCCGTTCCGGTCGTCTCACGTATAGCTTCGGCTCCGGAGCGATAGAACTGCTCGAATATCTTTTTTCGCTGCCGATGAGGGACGCCGGGGCCATGGTCTTCAACCTCAATTAAGATAAATTTGTCGCTGCTTTTTGTTCGGACCGTAATAGTTTTGTCTTCGGCATCACGTGCGTATTTGACCGCATTGTCCAGCAGATTGACAGCTATCTGCGTAACCGCATCGCCGTCAAAGGCCATTTGCCCCACTCGGCCAAGCTCTGTTTTTATCGAAAAGCCCCTCTGGGCGGCATAGGGCCTCATCATTTCGACCACGTCCGCAATGCACTTGTTTATATCACCTGCTTTGAACGTATATTTTTTCCGTCCCCTCTGGATGCGCGAAAAGTCCAGCACGTTCTCTATCAGCCGGCTAAGTCTTTCGCTTTCCTGCCGCATATTCCTGTAATATTCGGTGAGCTTGTCCTCCGATTTGACCCAGTTCTTCTCCAGCATCTCGGAGTACATTCGTATCGAAGTCAGAGGGGTTCTAAGCTCGTGCGAGACAGCCGATATAAAATCATCCTTTTTTTGTGCCAGTCTTATCTGCACTCCGGCACTGCGCCACAAGCTGGCCAGTCCCAGCGCAACCGCCAAAAGCACAATCCCAACAATACTGAAATACCAGTTTCGCAGATGATTTATTTGTTTGCCAATCCAGGCAGGGTCGATTTCCTTAAGGTGTAATACCAAATCACCGAAGATAAAATCCAAAACTGCTGTGTAAGCAATATCTTCATTTTCTGCCGTGGCGTAGGCGGCATCTGCACTTTTTGTTTGCGCCAATTCAAAACTCATACCCTCGCGCACAAACTTAGATGCGGACTCTTTGACTCCTTCAATCAGTTTCTTTTCATTGAGCTGGAAGCCCTGCCAGAAGTGCCTGTCTTCAATTTGTACGTGCCTTACTAAGAACACCTGACCACCGAATATGGATTCGGCAGTGTTACCGCCGGTAACAATGGTCTCAAACGGTCCAATTCTGACCTGCACCATCTCACTTTGACGCTCTTGCACGGTTGGCGGTTGGCTGACTTGCTGCTGTGCTGTTTGTCTCTGGGTTGGTTCGGCCTGGCCGGGAATTTGTGCGTCACCTTGCCTCGCGCCGGAGGGAACTGCTTGCTGGAACAGTTCTGCATTAGAAAAGATATTGTATTCAAAAACAGACCGCCTTTGCTTCATAACCTGGGTCTCCTGGGCCTGCCTTTGCAAACTCTCGATAGGCAAAGCCTTCCCACGCTGGCCTTGAACTGTTTTACTTTGCTCGCCTTTCTTTTTCAGGTCTTCGTTCCTGGCCAGCTCAACTTGTTCAGGTACTTTTAGCTGGGTCTTTAGTGAAGCTTTGTTTTCTTTATTAAGTCCTGTTTCAAATGAACCCGGCCTTGTCGCAC
>JAUWBX010000059.1 GCA_030609625.1 Phycisphaerae bacterium | reverse complement strand
GTATGTACGCTGCATGCACTCCGCTATCCACGGAACGTTTAATACCGGTCTTTATGTCCGGCCCACCGGCACAATCTGATATCCACTGAATCTTACCGCCCCGTTCATTCCAGTACTTATTGATGACCCTGTCGGAAACGGGATTCGTCAAAATCGCATTGATGCCGTTCTTCTCAGCCAACTCTAACGTCTCAAAGACCTTTTCGTCTGTATGATAAGCCACGACCAGAGAAGATACATAAGTCAGGTCCCTGCTGTGCGCCCAGCCGCCGATTAGATTTCCCCCGCAGATTATCCTGCTAATCTTAAGCTTGCCAATCCTCCCCATCGGCAGACCCTTAACCGAATCGGCAGGCAGCTTAGCCGGCCTCTTCATCTGCGCTAATAAAGTCTTCTCCTCAAAACTCAAAGCCGATGTAACCCCAGCCGAGGCAATCAGAGATTTCTTAACAAACTCCCGGCGATTCATATTTTTTGACATTTTGCTATACTCCTAATTCATACTATTACAACTTTATCATTCCTTAGCCCTTTACGTTGACATCAGCGCCCTGCGCAGCTTCGCAGAGTGGATTTTCTTTCTTCGTACACCCAGCAGCAGAAATAATTAGAATTAAAATCAAGCAGAAAACTTTCACTGATTTCATCTTCAGCTACTTCTTATAAGATAATACCAAAATCAAAGCAACTTGTCAATGAAACCACGACAAAGTAAACCATATTGCAAACTTCAAATAAAAAAGGCGGCTATTAGCACAACGCTTACCGCCGCCTTGGAAATATCAAGTTTTAAGTTGGTATTACAAAGTTTTTGGACAATGCAGAGTTGCATAACCCCCCAATGTCATTCCTGTGAAAGCAGGAATCCAGTCTTTTTAACGGTTAATACAGTAATTCCATTGCCTAAAAACTTACTATAGATAGCTTAGTTGACTCTATTCTTCCGGGACTTTTATCTGCTCCATCTCTGCTTCGGTGAACTTGCTGTTTGCAATTGGCCCGGCCTCCCAGCACTGTTCGAGCTTAGTGGGCTTGGGTTTTCGAACCGGAATAATGAAAACATCCTTGCTCTCGGCGTTCTTTCCCATCCGCCCGCCGGCACGCTTGACCGCCTGGCGAACAAGTTTCTTGCTCACATCCACAAGCGTTGGGAAATTGTATGGCGTATGGCTGAATTTACCTTCCGGATTCAAGGCTGATTTGAATTTGTCCGGCAGTTTCTTAAAGCCGATGGTGGTGAACAGTATGCCGCCCGCATTGGACGGGTTGCAGTCGGAGTCCTGGCCGCAGCGAGTCGAGATGATAATCGTATCGTCCGGGTCGCCTTTGCCGTACAGCAGGCCCATCACGATATAGGCGCCGTTAATCTTGGCGTCGATATTAAATTCGCCTTTCGGTCCGCTGCAGGAGAAACGCCGATATGCAGTGTTCAGATGATACTTTTCGTTTATAAGCTGCCACGTTTTCTGCCAGTCATTGGGATTCTGCTTATACCAGGCGAGCACATCGCGGATACATTCAGCGTATTGACTGTCTTTGGGAATACATTTAAGACCTGCCATGACGATCTTTTCCATATCATTCTCAAAGAAGGCCTCGGCGTACATACCACCGACAAACTGGCCTCCGTAAAGACCGTCCCCGTAGTTCATCAGCCGCCCGAATTTTTCGCCGAGCTTGATAGCTACGTTTGGCAGACCAGGCGAAATCAGCCCTGCGTAATCCGCCTCAATTTGATAGTCTATGTCGTCGGCGTGTTTGTTAAATTCCGGATGCCCCGAATCGGGCGGTGCAATTCCTTTCCGCAGATTATCACGACCATTCCTGTTGGCGTGCCAGAGCCTATAGCCGCTGTTGGCAAAATCGATACCTGCCTGGCGAATCGAACAGTCGAAGCCGTACAGCTCAAGTGTCCGCAGGAAAGTCATCTCGACGTAAATATCATCCTGCTGGAACTGGTTAATCAACTCCGGCTGCCACTGCGGCATCTTGTCTTCGGGTATGATTTCACCCTTAAAATTGAACTCGGTGGGCCCGCCCCAGCCCACGCCGGCCATCTGCCCGACCCAGCCGGCCTTCATCTTGTCAACATAATCCTCGACCGTTATGCAGCGAACGGCCCCGGTGGCAATACCCAAGCTCGTCCATGCATCATACTGACAGCCGACAACTGCCAAACTCAAGCCGATTGCGATTGCCACCAGAATTATCAGTAAATTCTTAACCATTTTGTACCTCCATTAGCTTCCCAAAAATACTGTTGATTAGTTTGTTATTTTATAACCCCCAAATATACAAAAAACAAGTTTTCTTGCAATTATAATGGAAAAATTGCAAGATACTATATTTTAAAGTGTGGGTTTGCAATAGCTTGAGGAACAGGTATAATACTCATTGGTTGTGCCCAAGGCGTTGAACTATAGAAGAATTGGCGGGGCTCAGATATGCTCAAATACCAAATGCGATTTATGGCGTTGGCAATAGCAGCCGTACTGTCGGCTTTATCGACGGTATCAGCGGATACCTGGCGATTAGAAAAAGGCCGGGACTGGAAGGCTGTGTCCGCCCAGGGCAAGGACAAATTCCTGCTGGCGGTAGCCGAAACGAAGAAGCTGGTCAACACCGGCCAAACCAAGGCTGCTCGCAAAGCATTCGACAAACTCAAAAAAGATTTTCCCGAAATTGCAGGGCCCGATTTGGACGCCTTTATCAAGGCGGAGATGCTCTTTTGCAAAGGCGACTTCATCAAAGCAGCCGATACCTACGACAAGCTGCTCACTAAACATCCCCAAAGCGAACTTTGCCAGGCGGCTTTAGACAGGCAGTTTGCAATAGCGACTGCTTTCTTAGGCGACCAGAAAAAAACAGTCCTCGGCCTCTTCAAAGTGAATGCATTCGCCGACGGCCTTAAAATTATGAAAAGGATTAGCGAACGCGCAGGTAACACGTCAATTGGTGCCGAGGCAACTGTAGTAGTGGCACAAAAATACGAAGAAAGAGGACAGCCCACCAAGGCAATCAGGACCTACGACAAGCTGCTTACCGAACATCCCGACAGCGATTTTCGTGACCAGGTTTTAGACAGACAGTATGTGATAGCAACAGCTTATCTACGCGGCATGAGAAAACGAGTCTTTCGTGTCATTAAGATAAAGGGATATGCCGAAGGCGTTAGAATTATGGAAAAGATTACCGACCGGGCTGGAATCGATACCCCAACCGGATTAAAGGCGGCTACGGCGGTGGCTAAACATTACGAAAAAAGGAAAATGTTCAACGAAGCGTACTTCAAATGGTGGGAAATTTCTTTGCAATGGCAAACAGGTAAAACCGGCAGGGATGCACTGCTTAATATGGCTCGATGTAAGCACACCGCGTACAACAATCACCCAGAGCAAAAAAGACCATTTTATGACGACTCTAACCTGAACATCGCAAAAAGCTGTTATGAAAAATTCAAATTACTATATCCCAAAGACGCCGAAGAAATAAATGTTGACCAAATACTGATAGAAATAGACGAGCAATTAGCTTACAAACAATTCAGTATCGGACAATACTACCAGAGAACAGGAAACAGACAGGCCGCTAATCTCTATTTTGACATGGTAATAAGAGATTGGCCGGGCAGTAAGGCCACAAAATTGGCAAAGGAAATACTTGCCGGGAACACAGAAAACAAAAAGACAAAAAATGAAGAAAAAAAATCATAAAAACAGTTATATTAAAACAAGTCGCACAATACTTGTGCTCTTATGCTCTTGCGCTCTTGTGCACTTCACTCTAAGTCTTTGTGGATGTGCCGAGCTGAACGGCTATTCCAACGAATCGATGTTTCCACAAGAGGTGGACAGTATCTGCCTGGAAATGTTCGACAACCAGACCTTTCGACGGGGAGTCGAATACGAACTTTCCGATGCCTTGTCGAAGCGTATCGAGGTAGAGACACCCTACAAAATAATCTCCAGCCGGGACCGCGCTGACACCGTAATAAGCGGCCAAATAGTATCTATCGGAGAATTAGCCCTCAGCACCGAACGCGAAACAGGACGGGTTCTCGAAAAAGAAGTGGAGCTGCAAGCCCTCGTCAACTGGAAAAATCTAAAGACGGGAGAGCTGCTGATAGACAACGAGTTGGTCAGCGCCTCGGCAAGCTATTCTGGATACCAACAGCAGGATTTTAAATATGCTTCGACTCTGGCGGCAAACAATCTGGCGCAAAAGATCGTAGAACTAATGGAAAAAAAATGGTAGAATCGTGAATGAAATCGAAAAATACAAAATAGTTCCTGCTGCGGAAACAATACGCCTGTTAGAAGCGTATGTATCCATATTTGTCATTCCCGCGGAAGCGGGAGTCCAGCTTTTTCGCTCTGGACCCCTGCTTTTGTAGGGATAAACTCGTCCCCGTTAAAACGGAGATACTAAATACGAATTATGAGCAATAGTAAAGACAAAAATTCAAAACCGCAACGACGTAGTGGCCAACAAAACAGACCGGGACAAAAGCCGCCGCTGCCTCGTTATAAGCGCGGGCCGTTTAGCTATCTTATAATCGCAATTGTGATATTCACAGCGATGATGATGCTCCAACAGTGGCAGAGGGTTGATGAGATTAGATGGGATGAATTTGTCTATGAAGTTGAGAACAACCACATCGATAGTGTTACCATAAAGGATATGGAGATAATAGGTAAATTCAATGACGCAGGTCTTGCCAGTCGCGAAAGCGAGAGTAAGGTTTCTTTTGTGGTTTATTATATCCCGGAAGTACAGGGCAAGCGGCTTGAGAGCTTGTTGGCCGAAAACAACGTAAAGAATGACATTGCCCCGCCTAGGACCTGGCTTATTAATTTGATAAGCATGTTCCTGCCAATAATTATTTTAGTGGGTCTTTTCTACTTTCTGTTCGCCCGCAACCTTCGCGGCGGGGCCGGCGGAATGCTGATGTCGTTTGGTCGAAGCAAACATCGGCTGCATGGGAAAGACCGCGCCGACGTAACGTTTGAGGACGTAGCCGGCGTGGAGGAAGCAAAAGACGAAGTAGCTGAGATAATCGAGTTCTTGAAAAATCCGAAGAAATTCCAACGACTGGGTGGCCGTATCCCTCGTGGAGTTTTACTTGTAGGCCCGCCGGGCTGTGGAAAGACATTGCTCGCAAAAGCCATAGCAGGCCAGGCTGATGTGCCGTTCTTTAGTATATCCGGCAGCGATTTCGTAGAGATGTTCGTTGGCGTCGGCGCCTCGCGCGTACGCGACCTCTTCAAGCAGGCCAAAGAAAATTCTCCCTGCATCATCTTCCTTGACGAGGTTGACGCAATCGGGCGAAAACGCGGTGCAGGCTTTGCCGGCGGCGGACACGATGAACGCGAACAAACACTGAATGCGATTTTGGTCGAGATGGACGGATTTGATACGGACGACCAGGTGATTGTGATAGCAGCGACAAATCGCCAAGACATCTTAGACCACGCCCTGACGCGACCGGGGAGATTCGACAGGCAAATCTTCGTCCCGCTGCCGGACATAAAAGGTCGAGTTGATATTCTAAAAGTTCACGCCAAAAAAGTGAAATTGGGACCCGATATCAGTCTGGAAAGACTCGCACGCAGCACACCTATGTTCAGCGGGGCCGACCTGGCAGCAATTATCAACGAAGCCGCCCTGGCCGCAACTATGGCCAATAAAGACAATGTCGAAATGGCTGACCTTGAAGAAGCACGCGACAAGGTCCGCTGGGGAAGAGCAAAAAAGAGCAGAGTCATTGACAAAAGGGAAAAAGAAATCACCGCTTATCACGAAGCCGGACATACACTCGTGCAATCACTCCTAAAAGATGCCGACCCCCTCCACAAGGTAAGTATCATCCCTCGTGGGCCAATGGGCGGGGCCACTTTTGCTCTGCCGGAAAAGGACAGAACAATATTTACAAAAAGATATTGTATGGCACTTTTGCAGGTGTGTTTCGGCGGCCGAATTGCTGAAGAAATGTTCTGTGATGACATAACCAGCGGCGCACAGTCGGACATTCAACAGGCCACCAATATCGCAAAGCAGATGGTTTTGACCTGGGGTATGAGCAGTGAGCTTGGTCTCATAAGTTACGTGCCCGATATGGGGGTTAGGGACCAGATATACCTGATGCCGGGCGAGAAAGAGTACTCCGAGAAAACAGCCGAAACAATTGACAGCGAGGTAAAAAAGATTACCAGCGAGGCGTATGAAAAAGCAAAAGAACTAATAGAAGCAAACAAAGACAACGTCGAGCAAATAGCAAAGGCCCTGCTGAAATACGAAACTCTCGACGCTGATGATGTAACATTGATTTTGGAAGGCGGCCAACTGGACAAGCCAACAGTTGCCGATTTGTTAGCCGCCGAGCAAGCCAAGAACAATAAGAATAATAAGAACAAACAGCCAAAACCCGAGCAAAAAGAACAGCAAGACCAGTCGGCTGACTAATACTATCTCTATTCCAATTAGTATCTGTTGTGGAAACAGTATTTGTCATTCCCGCGGAAGCGGGAATCCAGATTTTCCGCTTTGGATCCCTGCCTTCGTAGGGGTGACATTGTCAGTTTTTTTCCGCAACAGGAACTAATTACCCACGAGCTTTTATGCGGAAAAAAACTGCTGGGATATCGAAAGATAAACTTCTTACAGGCGTATTGTGGACGGTTTGTGTTTTTGCGGCCACCTGTTGCGCCTCAGGCCAAAACTCAAATGAGCTAAGTTCAACAATCACCACCGATGTTACCACCGGCGTTGTCCGAGGGACTCCTTACGGAGAGTTGGTAAAATACGAAAATGAGTTTTCATCTGCACACATCGAGCCTGCTCAAATGGACGGAAAAGCGGGTATAGCAGTCATATTCGAGGGCAGCGACGACCTTCACTATTATGCAAGGCCTGAGACTGCAACCGCTCCCGGCTTTGAATTGAAGATTAAAGCGCAGTCAGCCGCTTTTGAGTTCGGCCCGGCTGTATTTCCCCAATGGAAGATTTTCACCGATACGTTCGGCAAAAAAGTTGAAGTTTATATCGGCAATTTCAACGTCTTCATACCAATAAAGGCATCCAAATCTCCGGATATCAAAACTAGCGAAGTTGAAGTCAAGATCTCCGGCCAGCCCTGCACGAGCCAAAAATGCCTGATGCCGTTCGAGAAAACTCTACAGACAAATATTGACTGGTCTCAGCGCAGCTCCTGGAAACACATAAGCAGCGCTGAAACAGACAATGGTAATGGAAAGACAATTAAAGAACCAAGTTATTCAATCCCCTTTGCTCTGGGTTTGGCGCTTTTAGCGGGCTTGTCTCTGAATATTATGCCGTGTGTCTGGCCGGTATTGCCTCTTATCGTGATGCGAATCGTTGAGCAGGCAAAAACAGGCAAAAAGCAATCAATAGTAATGGGCTTTGCTTTTTGTCTTGGGATATTGTTATTTTTCGCATCTCTTTCAGGTGCAAATATTATTCTGCAGATCTTCTATGGAACGGTATTACAATGGGGCGACCAGTTCCGCAATCCGGCCTTCGTTACTGCGATGGTGCTCTTGCTGGTTGTGCTGGCATTGCTGATGTTCGGGGTCTTTAATATTACTGTGCCCTCTTCAATAGCAGGTAAATCAGGTTCCGGCAAAGGCTATTCCGGCGCTGTTGGAACAGGCTTTCTGGCAGCCGTTTTAAGCACGCCCTGCGGCTTTGGTATATTGGCAGTTGCTTTCGGATGGGCCCAGGCCCAGCATTGGTCGCTGGCTACTGTCGTAATAATGGCAATAGGTGTGGGGATGGCTGCGCCGTATGCCATACTAACTTCAATGCCCGGCTTACTAAAACGCCTGCCCAAGGCCGGACGATGGATGGAATTATTCAAGCAGGGTATCGGATTTGTCCTGCTGATTATAGCCGTAAAGCTTATTGCAGCTTTGCCCCAAATACACAGAACAAATGTGTTGTATTTTGCGGTGGTTCTCGGTTTTTGCGTCTGGATGTGGGGCCGCTGGGTCAGCTTCAATACTAAACCCACGCGCAAGTGGATTATCAGAATAACCACTGTTATCATTATATTTGCAACAGGATGGACATTTTTACCTGTGCC
>JAUWBX010000261.1 GCA_030609625.1 Phycisphaerae bacterium | reverse complement strand
AAGACTGTACTGATTATAAAAGGCATCGACGATATCCAGCCCTCTGTCGATAATCACCTTATATCGAAGACCGGCTCCTGTGTTCACCCAGGCGATTCGGGTTCCTTTACCTAAGCCGTTATCCAAAACAGAGGTTTCAATACCTCCGATTTGGGCGTAATTAACAACTTTATCCTGCCAGTTAAATCCAGTGTCCTTCGTGGCCATTTGTACTTCCTTTCTTGTTTATTACTCCGCTTAATTCAAAGCATTTCGCAATGCCTCAAAACTTGGATAAGCCACACCGCTGCGGACTACTTTTAGCATTTTATCATAAGTTTTGATATTGCCGTACCTGTCGTCAAGCGGCGCTTTTATATAAAGTGATGCGAACAGATTACCCATCTGCACCGCTTCGGCAAAATCTATAGAGCCGTCACTGAACCGAACCAGATTGCGCCCGATATACGTAATAAGTCCTGCTCTGAATGCGTCCCCGGCCCCAACGAGGTCAACTATCTCACCTCCCATAAACCACGATTCGATTTTGTTCGGCCCGCCGAGGCGACCATCCGGGCAAATATGTCTCTCGTATGCGCCATCACTAACAGTAACGCCAAACAACTTTGTTCTGTTATCCCCTCGACGGAGTTTACCCTGAGCGTAGCCGAAGGGCTCGGGACAGGCTTTTCGCCAGAACCTTTCGGTCAAAAACTCAAGAAAGTGCAGATTGTTTTCATGCTCTGTAAACTTGTCCCAGGTTCGTCCCGGAGCAAGCGTATTTTCAGTCAGCTTTGCCTCATCGCAGGACGTAAAGAATAAATCGACCTCAGGCAAGAGCGGCTCTAAAAGCCGATACTCTCCTACCGGCTTACCGGCTTTAATCAGCTCGCCGGGATTGCCCGTTAAGGTATGGCTGTCAACAATCGTAACAGCGCCATTGCTGCGACACCACTTAATGAATTCAGCTAAATCTCGGCCTCCGTTGGCATCGCCCCTGTCGGACAGACCGGAATACATATAATAGACTATACTGGGTTTTAATTTTTCAACGGCCCCTTTGAATATTTCAAAATCAAAATCATCATTAGCGTTGGGAAAGTACGCAATGCCGCCCCTGTCTTCGCCGGAGGTGCTATGAATAAAGGTCGTCCCTGTCGAAAAATCGGGATGTATGTGAGTTGGTGACATATCGATACCGTTCGAAGTCATCACATCGTGGAAAAACCTGCCCTGGGCATCGAGGCCGTCGTAATCACCCTTGCCAAGGTTGACGCCAACTGCAACTTTCAGGCCGGTCCTCGCAATCAGAGGAGCTGTGTTGCCGGGCCCGCCCGCCGTTACAAAACCCTGCTCTATCCATTCTCTCAACTGCTCCTGCGAGTAGTTCGGCATATCTTTAGTTTTACACTTGGCCAATCCGCCTTTGCCAACCAGCTTATCGGCGAATATAAAATCCGGCCTTCTTAAATCCGCCACCCCCGAATTCAAGATTAAGACATCTACTGACATTATTTCGACCTTTTACCACACTTCTTGTTTACGATTCTCTGATAGTTCAGCTTTTGGGAATAGTTTTGTAATCCTCAATAAAAGCATCCAGACCATTATTGGTAAGTGGGTGTTCACACATAGCTTCGAAAACATTCAATGGTACCGCCACGGTATGAGCACCGGCGATGATGGAGTCGATTACTTGTTCTACATCCTTTATGCTGCAAGCAGCTATATCGGTGTCTTTAAGCTCAAAAGCATCGAAAAGTTGTCGTACTTTACGGATAGTCTCGATACCATTGTAACCGCACATTCTTGCCCGACCGACAAAGACGCTTACAGAAGTTGACCCTGCCAAACCTGCCAGAAGTGCCTGAGTCGGATTAAATATTAGCGTGGCATTGGTCCTGACCCCTTCAGGAACCACGATTTTTACTGCCCCCAGTCCCATTTTGTTGGCGGTTATCTTAATCATCAACAAAGGATCAATCTGATGCAACCGACGCGCGCAATCACAAATCTCTTCGGTTGTTTCACCAACCGCTTGGACCATTATCAGCCCTTCAAAAAACTTGCGTATCTCCTCTACCACCTGACGGTAGCTCTTGCCGGCTTGGGCTACCTTGCTGGGATTGGTGGCAATTGCATCGATTAAGCCGGTACTTACAGCATCTTTTATCTGGGACACATCGGCAGTATCCAAAACAATTCGAAGCTTACTCACAAAACTTCCCCTTTCTTACGAATAATACTTATAAAATTCGATGCATTCCTTATAGCATCTTTTTCGTCTCCTGAAGCCACACACATCCTCCAAAATTGCACTTGGTCCTTTTTGGGTGATTATCTCTCCAAGTTTAACACTCTCCATATCTCCCGGATCACGATAGTGCATTGCGGCACCAATAACACGGCTCACTGGTTTGGTTGCAAGAGCATAGTGTTCCAATAAGTGTGCCAATCCAGCTAACCGTTCTTCAGTTCCCAGTTTTCGCAACGGATTACGAGCAACTCTCTCAACTGTATCAGTCAAATCACGATTGCAATAACGCCACGTAATAAGATCATCAACATGCTGCTCCAGCTCGGCCCTCCATGATTCTAAATTCTCAATTCTAAATTCTAAATTCTTCAGGCTCAATGCTTCCTTAGCAACATTCAACAGGTCCAGTAAATTTTCCCTTATTCCTGGTATTTCCAAAGCCTCATATATGAATTTACAATCAGAAAGATTGCCCAGATATGCCAACGCAGCGTGACCGGCATTACTCGTATAAAGTTTACGGGCATAGATGGCCTCAATGTTGTCACTGAATATCAATCCTTCGATACAAGGTTTCCTTCCTTTCCAGGTGCGACCGTCCGCGTAAAGTGTTTGACCACCTTCGGTGACCAGATCAACACTATTTTGTGTCCTGTGGACCATGCGTTCTACAGAAGAGCGGATACAAGCAAAATTTTCTTTGTAACATCCCAAATCCAGCAAAGCCTGGGCCAGTACGTTTTCGGCGTGGGGCCAGTTCTCGCAGACCAGAATATTAAGCGGCTTCCTTCGTTTCTTGAATCCCAATGCTATCGAGGGAGCGACTGCTTTCAAATTTTGGCCTCCAACAGCCGTTGCCGTGAAAAGACAGTTACTCAGCGCTTTTGAGATTTCTTCACCTTCTTCCAGGGTTAGAACCTCGTAACCGGCGACATAATGATCCTTCCTTATTTTTCCTGTCAAATGTACAACATAACCATGAGCCTGCTTAAGGTCTTGGGCTGATTGCGAGTTGGCTTCGACAAAAACCGGGCTTAATCCATTTGCTGCCACAAGGTCCGCGATCAGACCTCGGCCAATGGCACCGGCACCAAATATAACTACACTGTCCTTCATTTTTTATTGCCAACCTTGTCCTCTATACGATATAAACATACACAATATCCGAAATGGCGAACCAATACTATGTCAGTGCATTTGGGCTTCACATTTACCTATGGCAGGTCTGTAAAAATTGAACTGAACATTAGGATGCCCTGCCAAAAGAGACATCGGCACCGAGCTATCAGCGATTTTCTTACTTAGCATAAGAGTAGTTAATCTCATCCCGAAAGGATTGTCGTGCGTGCCTGGCTGCCAGATTGAGACTTTCTCCGACTTCCATGTCTGGACAGGCCCAACCGTAATCGCTTGCCTCGGCACACTTGTAACCACGCCACCGGCACTGGTTCGCGCGTTCTGCATTACCGTAACCGGATGCAAATCGACAATGCGAGTTGTGAGTTGACAATATTCCTCCGGCGTTGGTGGCCCGTCCTTATATTTACCTTCCCGCTTGACCGGGTCGTTAAATGCCCAGTGCTTTATGTCACCCTGGCCGCCCTGCATAACCACGCAGCGAACACCTTCCCAGCTATTGATGTACTCTGTCGTATCAGCTTTCGGGAAATGGATATTGGACTCAGGCATTTTTAACTCGTCATCAATTCGATTAAAGCAAAGCTCCATATCCGCCTTTGCAAAAGACAACGGATGCGAATATGGCACTTCTTTGCCGTCCATATACCATTCATCCATCCCCCAGAAATGGGCATCCTTGAGGTCCAGCTTCAATTCATTTACAAGCCGTGCCACAAGTGGAAGCTGTTCGGTAGGCCCAATCGGCCCACAGATACCCGCCGGATTGTCAGCCGTCGCCTTTTGCCACGCCGTGACGTACTCCAAAGCCTCTGCCAAGTAGAAATCTTCGAGACTGTCATAGAACACAATTTTGAAACCTTCTCTGCCAAAACCTGCCATATCTTCGGCTGTAAGTTTAGCTGCGTCGTTGAGAATCTCGTCATCAAGCGTGGTATAATCCCACCACTGCGGCGCTAACATACTGATTTTTCTTGCCATCGTTACTTTCCTTATACAATGTGAACCAGCTCACCGAGCTCGGCCTTGAGGATATTGTCCTGCGGATAAGCATGGCCCAAATGCTGTCTGAACCCTTCGGCAAATCGCGAGTTTACCTCCCGCCCTCTCTGCTCACTGAGCTTCTTCATTGAAATAACATAGTCATCTATACCGTGATGCTTCAAAAGCCAGTTACGCTGGCTCTCGTGACAGCAGAGCATTTTTTCCTTAGTGTCCATTACACCGGTAATATCAACTATAGTACCGGCTTTTACTTC
>JAUWBX010000242.1 GCA_030609625.1 Phycisphaerae bacterium | reverse complement strand
GGATAGTTTTCGCGACCCGGTTCGACGCTATATGTGTAATTGAGATGCCGGATAATGCCACAGCGGTTGCTGTTAGTCATACGCTGGTTCCAGCCGGCCCCTTCGCCGCCGATTTCGTTGAGGTAATCGGTGTACATAGCAATTGTGGTTTCATACTTTGCCATATAAAACAGAGGAAAGTCGGAGCTGGGTTTTGTGTTTTTCGATTCGTCACGTCCGTCGCCGGGTAAGCTCTTCATTATAAATTTTCCCGCAGGAATGCGTATCATCTGAATACCGCGAACACGAACATCGATTTGATTGAGGTCGGTGAAACTGGTTTGGTCTGTTCCCCACCAGATAACCTTTTTATGTCCGGGCTTGTCAACAATATCAAAGCCGTTGCCCCGAAGAGAATCTGTCTCAATTAGCTGCCAGTTGGTTTCGTCTTTGCTGTAGCGGACAAAAACATAGGCAGGGGATTCCGGTGAAATGTTCGGGTCATCAATATCGTACTCGATAATTATCTTGGGGCCGCCCAATTCCGTCGGTTCTTGTATTACCTTTACATTGGAGATTTCCAGCCATTTAGAATAAGAGCAATGGCAGCATACTACAACAATAGCTACGGACAACAAAACTCTATGTAACATCGCTTCTTTCCCTACTTATTATCTGTTGCGGAAAACGAAAACCAGCGATGTCACTCCTGCCCCTGCCTCCGCAGGGGTAAACTTGTCCCCGCGAAAGCGGGAAGCAGGGGTCCAGAGCGAAAAAACTGGATTCCCGCTTCCGCGGGAATGACAAATACAGTTTCCGCAACAGGAACTACTCATACATTATCCGGGACCACCCAGGGTTTGCGGTACTTGCGTTTCAAATATTTATTGGCCTGTTCGCAGTTAGTAAATGATTCGGTCTTGGGGTCGAATTCAAGCTTTTGATTGCCTACTCTATACGATATGTTGGCCATGTGGCACAGTAACACAGAGCGGTGTCCTATTTCTACATCTGCATTGGGTTTTTTTCGTGTACGAATACAATCAATGAAGTTGTCCTGGTGCTCTTTGTCACCCTGGCGGCCATATTCGGAACGTGTCAGTTCGCCATTAGCATCAAAGGCCTGCCAGCCACCTCCATGCCGGCTAAAGTGCATAAAGCCTTCGGTCCCTGAGATTTCAACCTTCGTGCTGCTGAAAGACCAGTTTGGGAACCGGTCCGAATCCCGGATATTGCCGGGTGTCTTTTTCATATAAGGTGTCCACAGTGCCGCTTCGAGCAATAAAGTTAGTCGTCCATATTCAAATGTGACTAACTGAGTATCGGGGGTTTCCCTGCCGTCTCTAAGAGCATTCACACCGCCGGCGTGAGAGACCGTTTTCGGATATGGTATATCGTCCAGCAGATACCGGGCAAGGTCCAGTTGATGAATCGCATCACCGGGAATGGGCCCACAACTGTATTCCCACTGGTTCAGCCACCGACGGCTCGGATTATAAGGTAGTTTCGGGGCAGGGCCGCACCACATATCATAATCAAATCCTTCAGGGACCGGCCGATTGGGAGTGTCTTTCTGCATAGAATGCCGCATCATGTTGAAAATGCGGACAAGGTAAATATCACCTAATTTGCCGGAGTTAATATATTGCCTGGCCTTTTTAACGTAAGCAGCGCTGCGCGATTGCATACCTACCTGGACGACCCTTTTGTATTTGCGGGCCGCCTCGACCATTTTTCTTCCTTCCCAGATATTGTGCGCAAGCGGTTTTTCCACAAATACATCCTTGCCGGCCTGGCAAGCCAAAATAGTCCCCAGCCCGTGCCAGTGGTCGGGGGTGGCATTGATAAGGACATCGACGTTGCGGTCTTCAAGGATTTTTCGGAAGTCCTGCACCATCTTTGGTCTTTTATTCTGAGCTTCTTCCACCGCCTCCCGTGCTCGGGCGAAACGCCTGGTATTTGTGTCAGAGAGATAGGCTATCTCTACGTCTGGTCGCTGTGCGAATTTCTCGGCCAGATATGTTCCTCGACCACCCAGCCCCATCACGCCCATAATCACTTTCTCATTCGCTCCGTGTATTTTGCCTTGAGAGAATGCCGTAAAAGTAGCAGCGGAGGCAATAGAACCTTTCATAAATTCTCGACGATTTAGTGATTTCATATTTTTCTCCTTATTCCATATTTCCCGGCGTATGCCGGTGGGCCAATGCCCTTGCCATATAATCATCCAGTAACTCAATTTCGAATTCTTTAATCATCTCATCGGCGCTGATAGTTTCATGTTCGCTGGCGACTAATACGCAGCCGAGTCGGCCGGGGTCGGTAATCTTGACTTTCGGTCCGTATTTGGCCTTGAGGGCTTTGAGACGGCCCCAGTTATAATCCAAATGGACAAGGCGACAGTCCAGGTTGACCTCGGCTACCGCATAGTCAAAGTAGTTGGTATTGGAGGCTATAACCTGGCCTAAAGGATTGTAAATTTCAGAGGGTGCAGCTCTGCCGGCTATAGCACCGACAAAATGACAGCGACAGGAATAGGCCCAATATGCCTGCATCAGGCCTCCGTGGTACATCGATGAGAAAATCAACAAGTCCGGTTTGGCCTTGACGTATTTCAATCGCAACTCATCGAAATTCAGGTCAAAGCATATTGCAAACGCGACCCGGCCAAAATCGCAATTAATGATGGGCGCATCTCTGCCGCAAAGAATACCTGCCTTGGTGGTCTCTTCAATGACGACGTGGTTCTTATTATAAATGCCCGCGACTTTACCCGTTCGGTCGAGCATTATGCTGGAATTGCGCCAGGTGCCGTCCTCCATTTCTCTGGCTGCCGAATAGACGATATAGCAGTTATTTTCTTTGGCGATTTGGGCGAAGAATTTTTGTATCTGGTCCTTGCGCACTCGATAGTATTCCAGACGCTTGTCGAGGCTGAATCCAGCCGGCCGGTCACAGGCTTCCGGAACCACGATTAAGTCAGGCCGGTCAGGCAGGACCTGGGCGAATCGGCTTCTCCAGTGGGCTATCATCTTGTTCACCACTTGTTGTGGTTCGGTGTTGACATCTACATTCAATGGTCGAGGCCCAATGGTGGCTATTTTGATAATGCCTTTTGCTTTTGTTCCTGATGAGGCATTCCTGCTAACTTTATTACCTTTGTCCCTGGACCATACGCTGGCGCTATGGCATAAGAATACACACCATAAAACAACTACCACAAGCATCCAGCTTGATTGTTTTTGGTTTGTTTTACACTGTTCCATTTTGTTCCCCTACTTCGGCATTCGATATTCAGTAGAATAACGAATATTGAACAAACAACTCCGAATGTCGAAGTTCGTTACTCGTCATTGGATATTCAATTTTGTCCCTATACATTTTGGGGTACGACCCAGCGTTTTCTATAGTTGGCTTTTAAGTATTTGTCGGCTTCGGTGTCGTTCACGAAGCTTTCAGTTTCGCCATTAAATTTAAGTTTTCGGTTTCCAACCCGATATGAGATATTGGCCAAATGACACAACAGCATTGAGAGGTGTGCTTCTTCGATATCTGCTTTGGGTTTCTTTCGGGTACGGATGCAGCTTATGAAATCCTCAAAGTGCTCGTCGATTATACTGCCAAATTTTAACACGGCCGGCTCTGAGACGACCGCCTTGCTCTGGTGAACGCCTGGGTCCCCTTCGAAGACCTGCCATCCGCCGCCGTGTCTGCCAAAGCACATAAAACCTTTAGTTCCGCATATTTCCACTTTCGTCGCACTGAAAGGCCAGTCGGGGAATTTGGTCTTATCTTTCAAGTGAACGATTCGATGCATATATGGCGACCAGAGGGACGCTTCGAAGAGCATGGTGAGTTTGCCGAACTCAAATGTCGTGAATTGAGTATCCGGCTGTTCTCTGCCGTCGTCGAAGTGATAAACTCCACCCGCATTGCAAACAGTGTCCGGATATTGTTTTCCAATCAGGTATCGAGCCAAATCAATCTGATGAACCATATCGGCCATAATATAACCGACGTAGAAATCCCACAGTCTCCAGAACCATCTGCCCGGGCGATAAGGCAGCATAGGCGAAGGGCCGCACCACAAATCATAATCCAAGCCTTCCGGGACCGGCTGGACGCCGGCTACACGGATAGGACCGGATTCCTGCATAAGGAATACGCGAGCCAGACGAATATCCCCTAATTTGCCGCTGCGGACGTACTCGCGGGCCTTGTCGGTATAGGGGGCACTGCGGCTTTGCGTGCCGACCTGAACAACCCTGTTATATTTGCGTGCCGCCTCGACCATCTTTCTGCCGTCCCAGATGCTCAGCGATAATGGTTTTTCCACAAAGACGTCTTTTTCGGCCTGGCAGGCCATTATTGTAGCCAGGGCATGCCATCGGTCAGAAGTAGCGATAACGATTGCGTCGATTTCCGGGTCGTCAAGCATTCTTCGAAAATCCTGTACGAGTTTGGGTCTGTAGTCATGGCCCTCAAGCACAATCTCTGCCGCAGGCCCATAGCTTCGGGTATCCGCATCGCAGATATATTTAATCTTAATGTCAGTCCTTTTTACGAGACTTGTCAAAAGTGCTCGTCCCCGGCCGCCAACGCCCATTATTCCCAAAACAACTTTATTGTTAGCTGCCCTGCTTCTGGTCTGGGACAAAACAGTAAATGTTGCAGCGGAGGCAATAGAACCTTTCATAAACTCTCGACGATTTAGTGATTGTCGAGTAGGCATGTCGCCTCCTTTCTTCAATTTACTAAACTCTGTGTTTTAATAAATTCAGTGTAAGGAGACGCATGCCCCTCACAGAACCGGACTTGAAGATTTCCCTCATCCGGCTCTTCATTAATACTCACTTCG
>JAUWBX010000078.1 GCA_030609625.1 Phycisphaerae bacterium | reverse complement strand
ACGCAACCGAAAGACGTTATACGAAACGAGTATCGCAACCGTTGTCCGCAAGGACTCCACAGGAGAACGAAACACGTTTCTTACCTATGATTAAAATCTCCAAAGGAGGCTTACAACAAGCGCATCAGCCGCTGCTGTATGCTGGTACTCGATACCAAAAGAACTGTTTTCGGCAATGTCCACCCGGGCGCCAATATAAGCCCCGAAAATTGAACTCTCATCGACATCCCAGGAGTGTTTCGAAGTTAAAAGACTTTCTCCGCTGACTTCGCTAAACTCATCGTCCAAATCGCCAACGATGAAGTGTAAGAACGGACCGCCATAAATCGAAACACGGTCTGCCAGCTTGTAAGTTGGGCCTACCGCAACCTGGATTTCCGTAATATTCATCTCAACGAAGTCAGCCGCCGCCCAGTGCGCTGCATTTAGTTTTCCGTCAAATTCAGCCCAACTGGCTTGAAACAGTCCACCTAATTTCAGATTATCATCTTCGTAAAAGGTTGCTTTGATACCACAGCCAACGGTAAAGTCAGCGTGGTTATGAAATTTTTCTGTATCTTCCCAAATCGAGTCACCAAACGTAGCGGTTGTCGCGCCCAAACGCAAAAAAGCCTCCAGGTCGTCGGTGATGCCATATCCAAGGTTGAAATAGGCCTTATTCGTCTTGAAATTTTTGAGTGTTAAGGAAATCGCTTTCCCTGAGTCGAAAAAGACACCATCAAGGTGCTCAATCCATTTACCTTCGTTCAACTTAAAGTCCATCGTGCCGTATGAGTATTCAACCCCTTCTTTAAACTGCCCTTTTCTAAGGCCGGCTGTTGGGGGACCCAACGGGTCCAAGGCAAAAGCAGCCGAACCGCCCACCATGACTACAAGACCTAACAACCAAATATTTCTGGTATTTCCGGCTTTTGATAAAAATGTTTCCACGTTCATATTGAATCTCCTCTCTTTTTATTCTGTCACCATAAAATATGATTGTTGTTAGAAGCCTCTATTTATATAAGGCAGCTCACCATAAAAAAGTAACGTATTTATTGAGTTACCAAGCATCAAGTTATTGCCTTTTATATATAGAGAAAGCTCTGCAACACGGCTTGTTTCAGTATGACGCCGCCGAAATAGACGGCACGCAAAGACGGGAGGTTTCTGACATGAGAGTACTACGATTCATACAGAAATGGTTATGTAAATTGTGGGGTTCGAGCTTGAGCTTATCAACGGGAATTGATTCACACAAATGGGAAAGCAAAATCGAGATTTGGAGACATTTGTCGAACAGGTGTTATTAAATCATTCGACACAAACACTCTGTGCTCAACCCGACAATTCCGGCACAACGTATGGCTCGCGATAAAAGCCACGAACCAGACGGTTGGCTTGTTCATTATTCCTGAAGCACTCGTTCTGGCGGTCGATATCCAGCCATGGCCCCAGCGTCACAGTCCCGGCCTTGACGTTGATTTTGTGAGCCGCAAGGTGCTCAAGCAGCCGGTCGAACATGTCTGTGAATATCGGGATGTCCCGGACGCGGGCGTGCATCTCTTTCCGAGAGGCTTTCACACCGAGCCGGTACGAGATGTTGCCGGTATGGCTGACAGCGGTGGAGATGTGTCCTTCGAGGACTTCGGCGTTGAGGTCTTCCCGACGGCCACTGCGAACTGCCTTAATGAAGTTGACGAAATGATCGCCACCGCCACTGAATGTTTTGACCTGTTTGCCCTCGTTGTCCCACGCCATGCCGCGGTAGAGACTTACTGACCCGCCTTCACAATCGACAATCACACCTACCCTCTCACCACGAAACGCAGGCATTTCGTCAGAACCCCTGGCCTTGCGGAGGTTGTGTACCTCATAAAGCAGCGGGGCCGTGGGAAAATCATAATAGATTATCTGCGTATTAGGGACATTGCAGGCGTCGTTGAATACAAACCGGCCACCAATGCTTATTACCCGGCGGGGAAGCATCTTCTCGCCCAGGCACCACCGAGCCACGTCCACCTCGTGGACACCCTGGTTGCATGATTCTCCGTCACCGGTGTTCCAGTCAAAGCTACAGTCATATTGGAGACGGTCCCGATAGATTGGCAGCTTCTTAGCAGGACCGCACCAGGTATCGTAGTCGATAGTATCGGGAATTGGGAGCGGAGTGTCGCGCTTGCCGCACGAGGAACGCAGCTTATTGGCAAAAGCGGTGATGTATCTGATCCTGCCGAGGTTTCCTTCATGGATCCACTGGATTGCCTTAGCAATGGAACTCTGCGAGCGACGCTGGGTACCGCACTGGACGATACGGTTGTACTTTCTGGCAGCGTTGACCATCTGCCGGCCCTCCCAGATGTAATGCGACAGCGGTTTCTCGACATAGACATGCTTGCCGGCCTGAGACGCCCAGATTGTACTAAGCCCATGCCAGTAGTTCTGCGTCGCGTTAGCGATCACATCGATATCTTTGCGGTCGAACATCTTACGCATATCGACATATTGCTCGACTCTGTGCCCATACTTTGATTCGACCATCTTAGCCGCCTCTGCCATGCGCTGCCTATCGGGGTCGCTCAGGGCCACGACAGTTACACCTTTCTGCTTTTCGAAGGACGGTATGTGGGCCCCCTTACCACGACCGCCACAACCAACCAAGCCCACACGAATGCGGTCGTTCGCTCCCTGTGCGCGCGAGTACGGCAGCGCCGCTGCGAGTCCAGCAGCGAAGGTACTTTTTACGAAATCTCGACGGGTAACGTTTTTCATAATTTGTCCCTCTATTTCTCTTCTAAGGAATCCAACAGCAAGTGGTTGACGGAATGCATTTCTTCAGTCAACTCAGCTAATTCGTCCAGGGTTTTTGCCGATTCGATAGAGCGCAGAACCTCCACCAGCTCAGCGGCACCGTTAATCGTATCAAGGCCGTTGTTCTCCATGGTTACCAGTATCTGCCTGACCCGTTTTGCCAACCGCTTACGAAAGAACTCGACCTGCTCTTCATCTAAGGCGCCCTTTTTCCAGGAAGGCTCAAATTCATGAAACGCAGTGCAAGCCTTCTGTATGTACAAGAGAACTATACCTTTGGCTGGGTCTCCTGAGGAAAGAATTCGTGCCCACTGTAACTCTTCGTTTCGCCAGTGCTCATCTTCCACCGTCGTCTTGTAGTTCAGTTTGTCTTGTGAAACCATAGTATGAGTCCCTCTTATTTAGTGTCCGGAACAATCACCTTTGTTTCCACCGTTAGGTGTCCTGCGGAGAAAACGCCTTTTTGCAAAGCTCTCGATATTTATTCTGTTCTTCTGAACCCTCGTATCCAGCGGCCCCCTGCTTCCAGGCCGAACGCGCGTCTTCAAGGCGTCCAAGGGCTTGAAGTGCCTTTCCCCGCCAGTATTGAGCCGGTGCCTCCTGAGGTTTGTTCGAGCGTCCGACACCTATATTTTCCGGATAGGTCAGAGCCGCTTCAAAGTCCTGCAAAGCCCCTTCAAAGTCATTATTTTCAAAGCGTTTCCGGCCTCGTTCCAAATGTGCTTTATTGAATAAGTCCCATGTGATTGTCTGGCCTTCCCAGTTAACAAAGTACGGCGTAGATTCGAGTAAGTCGATAGCGTCACCGTATCTTTGTCCATCAAAATAAGCTTGAGTGAGCATAATAATGATATCAGCCCGCCTAAGTATCTCAAACGGCGTTGATTCGAGAACCTTTATCGCCTCGGGGCGGTTGTTTGCCGCAAAGAGAACATCCGCCAAGTCTCGATATAAGGCCTGGTCCTTCGGCCGGGCAGTTATGGCTTTGCGGTAAAATCTTTCGGCCTTCGACAGGTCCTTCTCCACTGCCCAGGCATAAAGGCCGAGATTACGAAATGCGACACTCAAGGATGGGTCCAGATTAGCCGCCCTTTGCCAGTGCCGGGCAGCTTCAGATAGCCGGCCAAGGTGACAGTAAAGATTTCCAAGGTGCAGATGGGCATAAGCATCATCAGGATTTTCCTCGATGGCGTACTTAAATACTTCTACCGCTTCGGGACGCGATGGAAAGATATAATCCCTGTAAGTAACCGCTGCTTTGTTCAGATAAATATGCGCACTTGCCTGGTCTGCCCGCAGAGAGCTGAAATAGGCCAAGTAGTAGATTGGCAGGGGATTGCGTTCATTTTCAGGCACCGCCTCGACACACACTGCCAAAAGCAGCTCTGCGGCTTCATTCGCCAGTCCTAACTCCCCAAAGACAAGACTGGTCTCCAACATCTGAAAATCATCCTCTCCTACGAAGGCTCGTACTTGACGTACAAAGCGTTTCATCTGACTTTTATTTTGCAGGGCTATCAGCGCCCTTGGAACCAAATCTGTAGGTGTCTGAACGATTCTTTCTTTCGCATTCCTGTATGCCAATTTTGTATTTCCCACTGCATACAAGGCCAAAAGCAAATGGTTCTTTGCCTTATTATCGTTAGGATTCAACTGAACCGCTTTCTCAAAGGCCTCAACGGCCTGTAAATAATCTCCCAGTTGCATATAAGCACGCCCGGCCAGGTCGTGGCCGAGAGAGGCGGTGCCCAGACACCTTACCGCCTTATAAGCGCACTCAATCGCCTCATTCTTGTTACCTAATCTTAAATGACTCAAACCCGAAAAGAACCACGATAATCCATCGGTGCCATCTCTGCTCAAAGCTGTTTTTAATCGTTGAATTGCCTTCTTATAAAGTCCCGCTTCGATATCAAGCACAGCCAGGGCACGAAGTGCAGGCGAATATTGTGCATCTTCGGCCAGTGCCTTTCCATAATACTCGCGGGCTTTTTTGCGGTTTGTTGCCAGGTCATGCTTTCTCCCTTTGAGGTATTTTTCCTCCAAAGTAAGCTGCTCATCAGGTTTTGTCATTAACTTAGAAGGCTCAGGTGGAGAAATCCTGGGAATCGGCAAAGGAGTTGCGAAGGAAGCCAGAAGCTGCCCCTTCTTAGTCTTGATTGTTACATCAACAGGCGATTGAGGAACTGAGAAAAGCGTCAACGTCCGGGGATTTTTGGGAGTTAGGTCAATTGTCCTTTTAAGAAGTGTCTTATTTCCCTGCGAAAGAGTACATGTAGCTGAAGGGAAATTAGCAGTTGCAAGAATCTGCAATTGGAGCTGATTTTCTTTATGAATAGTTTGAATGGCTATGTCTTTTGTTGCATATTCGAAGCCATCGCCAAGTCCATGCACAGGATACCACCATTCCTGCCACGAGACCTCTTGCCTCGGCAGCAACATGCCGTAATCGGACTGGGTCGGCAACGGCCCGCTCTGGACCTCTATATACGGGCCGTCATCATCGGTCAGGTTCTTTTGGCTTACCAGGCCAAACTCCCAATTCCCCCAGGTCCATGCTTTTTTCCCGCTTAGTTCATGTTGGTCGGCCACCTGCACAATTCCACGGTCCATATCAACATCGTAAGCTCCAAAGAAGTCGAACGCACAGTCCACCGCAAAAATCGAATCCCAGGTTTCATAGTTCTTGAGCCAGGATAAGTCCCTGCCTTCGTGAACAGGCCAGGAAAAGAACTTGACTCCATGATGGTCTGTTCCAAGAGTCATTGGATAGATAAAACGCGTTCCGGGTTGGTTGGGAAAAGCTGTGCAATTCCAGAAATAGTACGAGCTTATCGCATCCGTTGGGTTAAAAATGCGAATCTGCTCATCTAAGTAGGCCTTTCCCGGATGCAAAGTTACCCGCACTGTCCATTGGGTTCGCAAGCTCTTTTCCAGATTACTGACTTCGATATAGGCTGAGCCGTCTGCATTTCGGCCAATAAGCGCATCAACAGGTGACAAAATAGTTACAGTGTGTACCTGTGGCCCAGCGTTCCACTCAACCCCGCCGCTGATAAAGGCCCCGCGCATTGCTATCATACCTGGTTTGATAACTTTATTGAGATGAAACATCTCTTTTCCTTCGGTCTTGTCAAAAACTGAGTGGAGACGCCCGCCCAGTTCGGGCAGGCAAGTAATCTTCAGATACTCATTCTCAAGAAACAGGGCTTTGTAAGTTCGATCTGCTTTGGTTCTGTAAAGGTGGTCTTGCATCGTATAAGGATAGATGATAGAGCCTTTGACCGTGGTCGAGAATTTCACCGCGCCTTCGAGAGCCCAGAACTTGGGATTTACATCTTCCGCCCATCCATAAGTGGGAATCGTTATAGTACCCTCCCAGGCCCTGGCCTTTGCCCAACTCTGCCTCGGAAGCATTAGAGGCAAGCCAACGGAAAGCAGGACTAAACAAAAATACTTGAAAAGATATCTCATAATTATCACCTCACATTATCAACACGCCGAACCCAAACGCGACCTCTTGCAGGAATGAGCAAGTCCAGCGATATACTGCTCTTAGACTTAGTGGCACGAGTGGGGATGGGTTTTCCAGTAAACACATCGATAAATTGATTAAGTTTATTTTCTTGAATCTGAATGGTAACAGTAACACTCACCACCTCATCATTAAAGTTTTGGACGACACAACTGGCATCGCTGTAAGGATAGAAAGGGTGAAACGTTACACAGTTAGGGCCATCAAGAACTGGGACCTGGGGCTTAGGCATAATGGTCGTGTCATTCCCTGTTATCGTGCGATTACCGAATACATCGCGAAGGGCAGAAAGTGCCGGCCCCTCCATATCGAGCAAGCCCAACGGCCGAGGACAGAGCAAAACCTCGCCTACGGCATCAAAGTCAGCCTGATTGTAAGTGTGCGTGTTGAGCAGTGCGATACCGCCATTAGCAGTTTCGGTCATAGTAAGAAGGGCAAGCTGTTTACCCCCGGCTGTGCACACTATATCCGCCGGCTTTGATTTGGCTCCTATAGGTGACTCTAAATCAACCATTACATCCGTTTTTTCAAATTTCTGAGTCTTCGGTGAAAAGGACATCAGCCGGGCACGAATCGGCTTTGATTGTATATTTGGACTGACCTCCACAACGCGCGCAAGCTCATCCGCGTCGGGTAACGCAATTAGAAGACTTGTGGTGATTATGAGGTAAGCGCCTCTGGCGCGGGCCTTGTTTATATGATTGAGAAGGTTCGGGTCTGCGGCCGCTTGCGCAGGTAGGAAAATAACCGGCGCACTTTCGGGAAACTTGTGCACCGGCACGAGGGGAATGCCGAGCATGCCTAAGAAATCCATAATGTACATGTCGCCGCCGGGGTCGCTGTTGGGCGGTTTGTAGGCAGGGACGCCAATGACGGGATGTTCACGAACGAAGGCGGCCAGCTCAACGAGCTGGTCGAACTCAACTATAATCTTTTCGTGGTCAGGGTGGCCTTGCATAATGTTACCGAAGTTGAAGAAGACCAGTTCCGGCGCGCCGGCAAGGACGCTCATGTAGGCCTGGTCGAGGAAGTCGTACTCGGCGCAGTCGCCGTGGTCAAACCAGGCGCCGCCAATCTTGTCCCCTGCGATGTCCGCGAGCCAGCGGTAATTGACAAATCCTTCGTAGGGCTGCACGAAACCGAACCGTTGTGTGCTTCGGCCGCGTGTTTCCGTACCGACCCAGACCTCATCGAAGACCTGGGGAAACGTTTCCGTGTCATAGCCGAA
>JAUWBX010000246.1 GCA_030609625.1 Phycisphaerae bacterium | reverse complement strand
GGGGTCCAGAGCGAAAAACTGAATTCCCGCTGGAGTTTATCCCGCACTTTGATGCGGGGCGGGAATGACAAATACTGTTTCCGCAATAGTAACTAACTATTAAAACACTATGAATCCAGGAGAAAAAACGCAAGGGACTTTGAACGGCCAGGTCAGCTACAACATGGCCTTTATATGGCTGGTCTGCCTTGTCGCCGCGATGGGGGGATTGTTATTTGGTTATGACTGGGTTGTAATTGGCGGGGCCAAGCCGTTTTATGAGCCTTACTTTGGAATCTCCGACGAAACACCTTTCCTGCGGGGCTGGGCGCAAAGCAGCGCCCTGGTCGGGTGTCTTATAGGTGCTGTTTTGTCCGGAATAATCAGTGATAAATCCGGCCGCAAGCGCCTTCTTATTTTATCTGGTCTTCTTTTTACCGTATCCGCTGTCGGCACCGCTTTTGCCGGGAATTTTCTTTTCTTTAATGTGTTTCGTATCATCGGGGGAATAGGAATCGGATTGGCCTCAAATCTTTCCCCAATGTATATCGCTGAAATTTCTCCGGCCCGTATGCGGGGAAGATTTGTTTCTATAAACCAGCTCACCATTGTAACAGGTATTCTCGCCGCCCAGATTATCAACATGCTGATTGCTCGGGAGGTACCGGAAGGGGCAAGCACGGAATACATCCTGAACTCATGGAACGGACAATATGGCTGGCGATGGATGTTCGGGGCCGAAACAGTCCCGGCGTTTCTATTCCTTCTGCTGATGTTTTTTGTGCCGGAAAGCCCGCGTTGGCTGGTAAAGTACGGCAGGGACAAACTTGCTGCGAAGATTCTAAGCCGAGTCGGCGGCAGTCAATACGCCGATTTTTCCATCAGGGACATCAAAAAAACTCTTGCCCGTGAAGAGATTGCCAAAGTCAACTTCCGGGACTTAGCCGAGCCGAAGCTGCGCAGAATTGTTATGTTGGGTATCTTCTTAGCCGTTCTACAGCAGTGGTGTGGTATCAACGTGATTTTTAATTATGCTCAGGAGGTCTTCGCAGCCGCCGGTTATGGCGCCAGCGATATTCTTTTCAACATCGTAATAACAGGCGTGGTGAACCTGATATTTACGTTCGTGGCGATTTATACAGTCGATAGGTTTGGCCGGCGTATCCTTATGCTGATTGGCGCAGGCGGGCTGGCTGGAATATATGCAATCTTAGGTGCGGGTTACTACTTCCAAAGCACCGGAATATATATGTTAATCCTGGTGGTTTCAACTATCGGTTGTTATGCGATGTCCCTGGCGCCGATTACCTGGGTGGTCATCTCGGAGATATTCCCGAATCGAATACGCGGCGCAGCTATGTCCGTGGCTGTGTTCAGTTTGTGGCTTGGCTGCACGGCCCTGACGTTGACATTTCCTTATCTGAAAGGAGGGCTCGGTGCTCACGGGGCCTTCTGGCTGTACGGCGTCATCTGTGTGATTGGGTTCGTTGTTATCTTTTTGAAACTTCCTGAAACCAAGGGCAAATCGCTGGAAGACATTGAACGCGAGCTGGTTGACTGAAAAAATACGGCTTAATAAGTAACCAGTAAATGACTTGTATAAATACCAACTATCAGCTACAATATCTTAAAACAGGCAAGAAAAAATTTGAATTGTGAATTGGGAAGCTAAAAAATGGCCAGGCAATCAAATACCAAAAAACCAAAGGCGATTTGCAGTTTCTGCGGCCGATCGTCAACTCAGGCTGACACACTCATAGAGGGCCCCAGCAAAGTCTTTATTTGCCCGGAATGTGTCGAGCTGTGCCACAATATCATCCAGCAAAACCGTAAACGAACCAGCGTGGGCAGCATTAGTCTCAAAAAAATGCCCAAACCCAGAGAAATAAAAGAATATCTGGACCAGTATGTAATTGGCCAGGAACACGCCAAAAAATATCTCGCAGTCGCCGTCCATAACCACTACAAACGGCTGCTGCACAGCGACAGCAACGACAGCGATGTTGAGATAGACAAATCCAATGTTCTTTTACTCGGCCCGACCGGTTCCGGCAAAACACTCCTTGCCCGCACACTTGCCCATAAACTGAAAGTGCCGTTCGCAATATGTGATGCGACCACCGTTACCGAGGCCGGGTACGTCGGCGAAGATGTTGAAAACTTTCTGCTGCGACTGGTCCAGTCCGCCGACTACGACATAGAAGCAGCACAGCGAGGCATCGTCTATATCGACGAAATAGACAAGGTCGGCAAAACGTCTCAGAACGTCTCAATCACCCGTGACGTCTCCGGAGAAGGCGTTCAGCAGGCACTGTTAAAGATGCTCGAAGGGACCACCGCCAATATCCCGCCACAGGGTGGAAGAAAACATCCGGAGCAATCATACATACAAATCGACACCACGCAGATACTCTTTATATGCGGCGGAACCTTCATCGGGCTGGAAAATATTATCAAGAAACGGCTCGGCCAAAAAATGATAGGATTCGATTCCGAACTGGCCGGAAAAACCGACGATAAAACCGAGTACAGTAATATATTGCGACAGGTCGTACCGGAAGACATAATCGAGTATGGAATGATTCCCGAAATGGTTGGCCGGCTTCCCGTAATTACCACTCTCGAAGCTCTCGATGAAGGTGCGCTAATCGACATACTGACCAAGCCGAAAAATGCGCTGTGCAAGCAATATCAAAAATTTTTCGAGATGGAAAATGCCGAGCTTGAGTTTACAGACGACGCCCTGCACGCATTGGCACAGAAAGCCCTCAAGCGTGACACCGGCGCCAGAGCATTGCGGGCAATTACCGAAGAGCTGATGGTTGATTTGATGTATCAACTGCCCGAAGAGCCAAAACCCGTAAAATATTTAATTACCCGTGATATAGTCGAGGGCAAAGCAGAACTGTTCACAGCAAAACGAAAAGCAAAAAAAGAATCCGCATAGAGAAAATGCTCAGGTGAGTAAAAATCGAGGTTAAACATGCTGCCTAATTCTAAAGCGATTGAATCACTTGTACAAAGCATCGTCGAAGCTGTACATCCGCTAAAGATAATTCTTTTTGGTTCATATGCCCGAGACAAAGTGAATCCAGAGAGCGACATTGATGTCCTGGTAGTGATGCCCGAAGGTGTTCATTGCCGGCGGACTGCACAATTGTTATATCGACAGATTAAGGGATTGGGGGTTCCATTTGATATTTTAGTGGCAACGCCAGGTGCTTTAGAAAAGCATAAAGATAATATCGGCTTAATTTACCGAACTGTACTAAAAGAAGGAAGAGAAATATATGCCGCATGAGGGTCAAATGTGAAAAGATTGGATTATCGCTGTGAATAAGGTCCGGGCACATAGAAATCGAACAATAACACTCAGCCACGCAGAAACAGAACGTTACAGCAAAGAATTAATTCGCATTTCCAAACCTGCGGCCATAAATACCATCGAGAATAAAATAGCAAACCAGGACACTTTTGAAGCACTTGATTTCCTGCCGGCTAACTTTGTTGACCTGCTGTTCCTGGACCCGCCCTACAATCTTACCAAAACCTTCAATTCAACTACCTTTAGGAAAAAGAGCATTACCAAATACGCCGAATGGCTTGAAAACCTGCTGGTCAATTTACTGCCAACACTCAAGAACACCGCATCGGTCTATGTTTGTTCTGAGTGGTATTCATCGACAGCGGCCCATCTTGTTCTGGATAAGCTTCTGAATGTAAGAAACCGAATCACCTGGGAGAGGGAAAAAGGCAGAGGCGCAAAAAGAAACTGGAAAAATGCTTCGGAAGACATCTGGTTCGCTACTGTCTCTGATGATTATGTATTCAACGTTGAAAGCGTAAAACTAAAACGCAGAGTCCTCGCACCATATACCGACACAAACGGCGAACCAAAAGACTGGCTCAATACATCCGATGGCCAATTTCGCCTTACGTATCCGGCAAATTTGTGGAACGATATTACAGTTCCCTTCTGGTCAATGCCGGAGAACACAGACCACCCGACACAAAAGCCTGAAAAACTATTGGCCAAACTAATTTTAGCAAGCACAAATGAAAACGACTTTGTCTTCGACCCATTTATGGGCGTCGGCAGCAGTCTCGTAGCTGCTAAAAAGTTGAATCGTAAATTCCTTGGGTTCGAAATTGAAACCGAATATTGCCTGTTAGCTGCAAAACGTCTGCACTTAGCCGAGCTTGATACGACAATTCAAGGCTACAGCGACGGCGTATTCTGGGAAAGAAACACTCTCAACACACTAAAAACTTCACCAAACAGAGCCGCGACTGTAAAGGAGCGGTAATCGCCTCTCCGGACTCAAAGCGGTTTCATATCGAGCGCGCTTAATTTCTATGATTGGAACCTTACTCCACCACTTCCACTGTCGAAATGCCCGGCACCAATAAATTATAGAGCAGTATCACCTCGCCATTGTGCATACGAATACATCCTCCTGAACCTGTGGTGCCGATTTGTTCCGGTTCTATTGTGCCGTGGATGCCAAAGCCGATCCTGCCCTTGGCGTTACCTTTTATACCTTCCAGCCCTATCCATCTTGAGCCTAAAGGATAATCCGGGTCCTCTGGATAACACATTTTGCCTGTAACTGGGTTCGGCCATGGTGGTTTTATCAGCTTTCCATCGGATTTGACACGCCAGAGTCCTGTGGGTGTTTCCGTTTCCTCCTTGCCCAAACCGACACGAAAGCTCCGAACAAATGTCTCATCCTGAAGGTACAAATCCATCGTGAAAGTCGAACGATATACCTTTGCATGGAATGGGCCGTTAATAACTTTTATCTGCCCCCCCGCTTGCAAAG
>JAUWBX010000107.1 GCA_030609625.1 Phycisphaerae bacterium | reverse complement strand
ATGCGCTTGTACCCGCCGCCGTGGCACGGCAGCGTAAACAAATTGCTGCAGCGATCGATTTGATTGTAGCGCGGTTTAGAAAGGGTGGACGGCTATTTTACATAGGTGCCGGCACAAGTGGCCGGCTGGGCGTGTTGGATGCCTCGGAGTGCCCACCTACTTTTGGTGTGCCGCCTTCACTTGTACAGGGCATCATTGCCGGTGGCCGAGGTGCGCTGGTCCGGGCAGTTGAAGGCGCTGAAGATTGCGCCCAGGATGGTGCTATATCAATAAGGAAGATACGGGTCCGACCAAGTGACGTCGTGGTTGGCCTGGCGGCGTGCGGTATGACCCCTTTTGTGCACGGCGCTCTCAAAGAAGCCCGGCGAACAGGGGCAGCGACCATTTTTGTTACCTGTGCGCCGGAGGCCATCGGGCATATCCCCGCTGAAATCATTATCAATCCGGTTGTCGGCCCGGAAGTTATCACCGGTTCAACCCGGATGAAAGCCGGTACCGCAACGAAACTCGTACTCAACACTCTGACCACGGGAGCAATGGTCAAATTAGGCAAGGTCTATGGCAATCTTATGGTTGACCTGAAGGCGACAAATGAGAAATTACGCGACCGGTCGCTGCGGATCGTGATGGAAATGACCAATCTCAGCCGAACCGGCGCGAGGAGACTGCTCAGACGCGCACAGGGAAAAGTTAAAGCCGCTATTGTAATGCACTTTCGCCGGACGAATTTGGCGGGCGCTACAAAAATACTTGACGAATGCGACCAGTTTCTGCGAAAAGCAATTGAGGAGGCATCGTGAATCCCATGCTACTCTGCGAAGTGGCTCGCTACGAAGCACGAGTCGTAGCTCAGGCAGGCACACTAAGCAGGCTCGACTGGGGCATTGTAGGCGTCGGCGCCATGCTGCTGTTCGTCATCTCATACGTTTTCGGACGCGAGGAAAAGGACACGGACGACTTCTTCCTTGGGGGCCGACGCATTCCACCTGTCGTAGCATGTCTGTCGTTCGTAGCCACCGAGATCAGCGCCCTGACAATTGTCGGCATCCCGCACACGGCCTTCACCGAGAACTGGCGATGGCTCCAGTTCCTGGTCGGGTTGGCCCTGGCCCGGCTCGTCGTTGCGTTTCTATTCATTCCTGCCTTCTACAAACACAACTGCACCAGCATCTACGAGTTCTTAGGGCACCGATTCGGACCGGCGACCCAGTACACCGGCTCAATCTATTTCTTAATCACACGTCTTCTGGCCTCGGGCGTACGCCTTTACGCAACGTGTATGGCCGTCGGTGTCATCATGGGCTGGCCCCTGGCCGCAACGATAACTTTATTCACCATCGTTAGCATTGTCTTTATTGCCTTTGGCGGCATCAAGGCAGTCGTCTGGGCAGGCGCTTACCAGGCACTGTTCTTCGTTGTCGCCGGCATCCTGGTCGTCGTCTATCTCGTTCAGCACATCGACGGCGGCTTGACCACAGCCTTACAGACTGCGCACGAGGCCGGGCGCCTGAGCACATTCTATTTCAAGTTCAACTTCAACGAGCCTTCCACGTTCTGGGCATGGTTGGCCAGCGGGTTCTTTATTGGCCTTGTCTCCTTCGGAACCGACCAGGAAATGGTCCAGAGACTGCTCACCGTCGAGACGCGAAAGAGCAGTCAGAAGACCATTATCTCCACCATTGTCACCGTCCTGCCCGTTTACTGGCTCTATCTGCTTATCGGCACGCTGCTCTATGTGTTCTACCAGCAGAATCCTTCCCTGCCCAAGCCCCAGGAGCTCAAGGAAATCCTTCCGCATTTTGCGCGAAATGTTTTGCCCACCGGCCTCAAAGGTCTCATCCTGGGCGCAATCTTCATGGCCAGCGTTGATTCGCCGCTCAGCTCCCTCACCTCTTCTTTCGTTACTGATATCTATCGTCCCCTGATTCGCAGGCACGCCTCTGAAAAGCACTACCTGCTCGTGTCCCGAACAGCGGTGGTCGGTTTTGGCCTGGTCCTGGCGGGGATCGCGGCGGCCTGCGCTCCGGTGGAGAACATTCTCTGGTTTGCCTTCAAGATACTCTCGCTCACCGGAGGCCCCATGCTCGGCGTCTTCCTGCTTGGCCTGCTAACGCAGCGCAAGGCCAACCGCGCCAACATCCCCGCGATGCTCTTCAGCACGGGTGTTTGCGTAGTGCTGCTGCTGCTGATACAACAGGAAATCCTCAAGCTCGCCTGGAGCTGGTTGATAGTCATTGGGACAGGGACAACATTCGTTCTGGGCTATCTGTTAGGCCCGGTCATGATAAGAAGTCGAACCGCTCAGGCAGAAAAGTAGGGGGGCGCCACGTCGGTTTTCAAACGGAAATTTTTGTGTTTTGGCAGGTTATAGATGTACGAAAATTGGTAAAAAACATTAGAAGTTTTGAAATTTGATATTATAGTATATCGGAAGGTTCAAGAATGTTGCTAAGCGACTTATTTGGGAAATCCCGGTATAATGCTTATAATAATTATTCTCATCACATTTATGACAGCCTGTCTGAATCCGGCATTTGCTCATGCAGCCGGCTACGGCAGTGAAACCATGAACATCATCCCTTTGCCAGTATCGGTCGAGCAATCCAGTCCCGGCGCGCCGGGATTTGTCCTCAGAGCATCCACCCGATTCGTCGCTGATAAAGACGCAGCAGTTGAGGCATCCAAGCTGATTGACGCCTTGGCACCTGCAATGGGTTTTCGATTGCGACGGGCTGTCCACCCTGAGCAGGGTTCCCGCCTTGCGGGGTTCCAGCACAGTGGAACCATCAAATTGACACTTGATGAGCAACTGTCCGAACTCGGTAATGAAGGGTACACGCTCGAGGTTACCACCGAGCGAATCTTGATTCGCGCCAGGCGAGAGGCGGGGCTCTTCTACGGCGCTATCACGCTGCTTCAACTGTTACCGCCGGCAATATTCAGCAAGACGAAGGTAGAGAATGAAGTCTGGAAGGTGCCTTGCGTGAAGATAACCGATTATCCACGCTTTCAGTGGCGCGGTCTGCTTGTTGACCCGGCACGTCACTTTATACCCAAGTCAGTCCTGCTGCGATTCATCGACGCTATGGCGATGCACAAACTCAATAGTCTGCAAATTCATTTGACTGACGACCAGGGCTGGCGGATTGAGAGCAAGAAATACCCCAGGCTCACACAGATTGGGGCCTGGCGCAATGAGACGCTCATCGGTCATTTGAACCGTAAACCCCTGCGGTTTGACGGCAAACGCCACGGCGGTTTCTACACCCGGCAGGACATCCGAGAGATTGTAAAGTACGCGTCGGCCCGGCACATTAGAATAGTCCCCGAGGTCGAAATGCCGGGCCATGCGCGAGCGGCAATCAGCTCATACCCACAGCTTGGTGTCTTCCCTGAAAAACAGAAGGACCTCAAGCCCTGGACCCACTGGGGCGTCAGCGAGCACATATTCGCTCCGCGTCCTGAGACAATTGCATTCCTCCAGGATGTGCTTTCAGAGGTAATAGAGCTGTTCCCCGGCACATATATCCATATTGGCGGCGATGAGGCCGTCAAAACCCAATGGAAAGCCAGTGAAGAAATCCAGGCTCTCATCCGCGAGAAGGGATTAAAGGACGAGGCAGAACTCCAAAGCTGGTTCATCAGACAGATGGACACTTTCTTGACCAGGCACGGCAGACGGTTGGTAGGGTGGGATGATATCCTCCAGGGCGGACTCGCACCCGGCGCGACCGTTATGTCCTGGCGGGGAGAGCTGGGCGGCATCACCGCTGCCAATGCCGGACACGATGTGGTTATGGCGCCAACTTCGCACACCTATTTCGACTATTACCAGGGGCCTGGCGAAAAAGAACCTTTGGCAATTGGTGGGTATTTGCCGTTGAAGAAAGTCTATCAGTACAATCCTATTCCAAAGGCAATCCCAGCCGACAAAGCTAAGCATGTATTAGGTGTCCAGGGGCAACTGTGGGGCGAGTACATTTCAACCCCCGAACATCTTGAATACATGGCCTATCCACGTGCGGCCGCCCTGGCCGAGGTCGGATGGTCTCCAAAAGCCTTGAAAGACTACGAAAGCTTCCTCGTGAGGCTTCGCCATCACCTAAAACGCCTCCACGTTAGGGGCGTCAATTACCGACAGCTCAACCGGCCTTAGACTGTTGAACGTCCGTCCATCGGCGTAGCACGGGCTTCCAGCCCGTGAAAACACAGCCAAGATGGCCGTGCCACTGATGGTGGTATGCCCCGCACCAATTGTTTCCTTTCGAAAGTTCTGTTCAATTGGTGCGGGGTTGACAGGAGACAATTGGTGCGGAGTTGTCAAAGGCTGATGAATGGACTATAATCACTATCTGTCAATAGTCCCAATAAATCGGGAACGAGGATTTTGAATGAAACCGACTCTATTGATTTTGGCGGCGGGTTTGGGGACTCGCTACGGTGGACTTAAGCAAATTGACCCCATTGGTCCCAACGGCGAAATAATTATCGATTATGCTATCTATGACGCCATAAATGCCGGATTTGGCAAACTCGTTTTTGTCATTCGACACTATTTCGAAAGTGCTTTCAAAGAAAAAATGGGCAATAAGTTTGATAATCTTGACTTCGGCGAGCTCAGTCGAGCCGTGGAAACAGCCTATGCGTACCAGGAGGTGAACGCCTGCCTTGGTGACTTTGAACCACCCAAAGACCGCGACAAGCCCTGGGGCACCGGGCATGCCATACTCGTTGCCGGGGATGTAATCCACGAGCCTTTTGCAGTCATCAATGCCGATGACTACTACGGACCCAACTCGTTTAAGACAATGGCCCGATTTCTCGGAAAGAAAGACCTTTCTGGCAATGATTATGCGATGGTTGGATATACGCTCAGAGATACTTTAAGTGAATACGGACATGTCTCCAGGGGATTATGCGAGTGCGATGAACAGATGTTCTTAAGGAAGATTGTGGAACGCAAAAAGGTCGAAAGTACCGCCACTGGTGCCCGCTATTTTGAAGACGACGGAACGGAGCGTTTTCTCTCCGGCAACGAAATCGTTTCGAGGAACCTGTGGGGATTTCAGCCGTCAATCTTTCATCATCTCAAAGTACATTTTCAGCGATTTCTCAAAGAGCGAGGCTACGAAAAGAATTCGGAACTATTCATACCAACTGTGGTAGATGAGCTTGTAGGAAAAGAAAAAGCCACAGTGAAGGTCCTGCGCACAAATGACAAATGCTTCGGAGTTACTTACCGCCGGGATACAGCTAAAGCGGCAAGATGTATTCGTCAGTTGATAGACCAAGGTCTTTATCCGGAGAACCTCTGGGAGCAATCGTGAAACGCGACATCAAGTCAATCGTAAAACATTTTCGTATCTGTGGTGAGTTAACTGAAATAAGGCCTCTGCCCCGTGGTCATATTAACGACACGTACGTCCTGACCACTAAGAAGAACTCCGATAAAATCGGGGTCCGATACATACTACAACGAATAAATCACACTGTCTTCAAAAACCCTCCTTCAGTGATGGGAAACATTATCCGTGTTACCGAGCACATACGCAGCCGGATACAGAGAATTGACCCGGGCCTGGCATCTCGCCAGTTGACCGTTATCTCCGGTGTTGATGACACGTGCTTTCACAAAGACTCTGAGGGAAATTTTTGGCGGGTATATAACTTCATAGAGGACGCTGTTGCATACGATACCATTGAATCTGCCGAGCTGGCCTATGAAGCGGCACGAATGTTCGGCTGGTTCCAAAAGATGTTGGTTGACCTGCCGGGACCGGCTTTGCACGAGAGCATTTGCGACTTCCACAACACGCCCAAACGCTTTGAGACCTTCCAGCGGGTCCTCGAAGAGGATACTTGTAACCGGGCTAAAAATGCAAAACCAGAAATCAACTTTTTGTTTGATAACGCGGCCATCTGCGATGTCCTGCTGAATTTAGCGGGCAAAGGTAAAATCCCCATTCGTGTTACGCACAATGATACGAAGGTCAATAACGTGATGTTAGACAAAAATACGAACAAGGGGGTCTGTGTAATTGATTTGGACACCGTTATGCCGGGCCTGTCGATATGCGATTTTGGCGATATGATTCGTACCGGCACCACTTTCGCCGATGAGGATGAACGTAACTTATCAAAAGTAGCTGTGAACCTGCCAATGTTTGAAGTGTTCGCACGAGGTTTTGCCGAGCAAAGCAGGCATTTTCTCACATCCACCGAGAAAGAGCACTTGGCCTTTGCTGCAAAGCTAATCACCTTCGAACAGTTTATCAGGTTTCTTACCGACTACATGGCAGGTGACGTCTATTACAAGGTTCACCGCGAAGGCCACAATCTCGACCGCAGCCGCACGCAGATGAAACTGGTCCAGTCGATTATCAAACAGGAAGAGGCTATGAACGAAGTAATCGAAAGGGTCTTTCAACAGGTTGATTGATATTTTGTAAACGGAGAATAATATGGATTGGAATGCTGTTGGAATTGAAAGCAATTTTAGCTCTTTAGACTGGTGCATCGTCGTGGGCTATTTAATTATCATTGTAGCTTTCGGTGTTTATATAAAACGATATATCACTAATGTTACAGATTTTATCGTTGCCGGCCGGGGATTAAAAACTTTCCTGGCGATTGCGACAATGATTGGAACCGAGTTAGGTTTGGTTACGGTCATGTATTCGGCTCAAAAGGGCTTTACCGGCGGCTTCGCCGCCTTTCACATCGCATTAGCTGCTGCTATTGTAAC
>JAUWBX010000298.1 GCA_030609625.1 Phycisphaerae bacterium | reverse complement strand
ATCCGGAACTGGTGGGCAGGGAAGTGAAGCAGCGAATGGCATTTACGGTTAGTGAACGGCTGAAGAGTCTCAAGGGGGAGACTCTTGCGGAAAAACCGGAGCAGACTTTACGAAAACTGGCTATTGTGTTAAGTGGTCTGGAAAAAGACCTGCGAGACCAGCTACTTGATGAACTCAACAAGCATGATGAGGAAACCTCCACAATGGTAAGGCGTTTGATGATAACGTGGGAAGATATTCCGTCAATAGCGGAAAGGTCTATGCAGGAAGCGCTGCGAGCCGTGGAGCCGGGCAAATTGGCGGTGGCGCTTTATGGAGCAGATGAAGATATCGTGCAAAAAATACGCTCAAATATATCTGAGCGGGCTGCAGCTATGCTTGATGAAGAAATCTCATTGATGCAGGAGCCGCTGGAAAAGGAAGTTCTTGATGCCAGAGAAGAAGTTGTCGGTCCGCTGCGGGATGCTAATGAGCAAGGGACACTTAGGGTGACAGGGCGATAGCAGAATGACACAGACACTTACAGTCCATCTTGAAAAGCCGATTACCTCGGCTAAAATCCTGGATGATTCCGCCGGTCGCGGCCGAGCGGGTTCAGCAGCGAATGCCGAGCAAATTCTGACACGGGATTCAGAGGCTCAGGAAACCGCTTTTTCGCAGGCTTACCAGGCAATTAATAGTGTGGTTACCAAGCTCAATCAGTTTTACGACAAAATATTTGCCGAGCACAAAGAAGAAATTGCCAAACTTTCGGTGGAAATCGCCAGAAAGATTTTGATGCAAAAAGTAGAAGATGGTGCATATGAAATAGAATCTATCGTCAAAGAAGCACTCAACAATGCTCCAACGCGCCAGGATATAGTGGTGCATTTGAATCCTGAAGACCTTGCGCAATGCCAGAAGGCACAGCAGGATGAATCAGACGGCGCCTTAGCCGGCGTCAAGTTTGTTTCTGACCCGAATATCGGGCGGGCAGAGTGCCTGCTTGAGAGCCCCAAAGGGATAGTCGAATCGTTGATTAACGAACATCTGGAAAGAATTAGTAAAGCACTTAAAAAGGCGGAATGAGTTATGGCTACGAACTCCGTTAGAAATTATGCAACGGGTAATATGACGCCGTCAGAAGTCCCTGCTATTAACAGGACAAACGAGAGGTGTCTTGATTCTGAAGGGGCGATACAAAAAGGAAAGATTTCTAATGGGGCGAGTGAGGTTAGTAACAGTTTGATTGATTTTGAGAAGTTTCACTCGGCGCTGCGCGATGTAAACTTGTTGGATTGTCAGGGTTTTGTGGTCCGGGTCTCCGGCCTGACGGTCGAATCTGCCGGTCCGGCAATAGGCTTAGGAGAACTTTGCGGCATCCAGATTCGTGATGGTCGGCGTGTGTTAGCTGAAGTGGTAGGTTTCCAGAATGACCATCTTATCCTGTTGCCGTTGGAGCATATAGATGGTATATCGCCGGGCAATACGGTGACCGCACGCACTACTGTCCGGCATATTACCTTAAGCGAAGGTATCTTAGGTAGGGTAGTGAACGGGCTGGGAGAGCCTATAGATAATAAAGGCCCGTTAACAGGGACGGATAAGAAGGCATTGGATGCAAATAGTCCGTCGCCTTTGAGCCGGGAGAAAATTACCAGTCCTTTGGTTTTGGGCATCAGGTCGATGGACGGTGTATTAACCTTTGGCAAGGGGCAGCGCGTAGGTATTTTCTCGGGCAGCGGAGTGGGAAAGAGTGTTCTGCTTGGCGATATTGCCAATTCGAGTGAGGCAAATGTCAATGTGGTGGCGCTGATAGGCGAGCGTGGCAGAGAGGTTCGGGAATTTCTCGAGGGAGACCTCAGTGCAGAGGGTTTGGCACGCAGCGTGGTTGTCGTTGCCACCTCGGATTCGCCCCCTATTCAGCGAGTAAAGGCGGCGTTCGTAGCTGTTGCAATCGCTGAATATTTCAGGGACAAGGGCAGAAATGTTTTGTTTATGATGGACTCGCTTACTCGCTTTGCCCAGGCCCAGCGTCAAATAGGTCTTGCCGCGGGTGAGCCGCCGACGACAAAGGGTTACTGTCCGAGCGTTTTTTCACTAATGCCGAGACTTATCGAACGTTTAGGCTGCGCCGAAACCGGCAGTATCACAGGCATTTTGACTGTACTGGTGGAGAACGATGATTTGGCTGACCCCGTGGCTGATAGTGCCAGGAGTCTGCTGGATGGGCATATAGTTCTGTCAAGGAAATTGGCTGAGAGGAACCATTATCCCGCTGTGGATATTTTACAGAGTGTCAGCCGATTGATGCCTGCGGTGGTCAGCAAAGAGCACCTGCTTGCCGCACAGAAGCTCAAAGAAATATATGCTATTTATATTGATGCTGAAGACTTAATAAACATTGGAGCGTTTTCGTCGGGCAGCAATCGACGTATTGACGGAGCGGTAGCCTTGATTGACAGGATAAACAACTTTCTTATTCAGCCTATTCGAGAGAGGACTGATTTCAAAGAGACTGTCAAGCGGTTGACTGCTATTACCCGGTCGTGGGATGAGCTGCTGGGTTCCTAAAATGCAGAGGACAGAAGACAGACTCTGACTTCAGCCTTCATTGAGAGTGGAAAATTGGAAATTAAATGAAACGGTTTGTATGGCGGTTACAGCGTGTCCTTGACATAAGGAAAAAAGAAGAACAAAAAGCCAGAGCAGAATTGCTTGAGCTGACGGGAAGGTTAGCTGAGAGGCGATGCGAGCTGCTGACACAGCAGAAGATGTTAGAGGATATAATTAATGGTTTAACCGGCGAAAATCCTAAGAAGCGATTAGGTAAGCAGGAATTTTTTCTAAAGTTTTCAGCGGCAAGTGATGAGCAGATTAAGAAACTCGAAGATAAGGTGAACGAGCTGGAGTTACAACAAAGAGCCAAAATTACAGAAGTCTTAAAACTCAGAAGGTTCAAAGAAGGCCTGGAAAAATTGCGAACCGAAACAAAGATGCAATTTATAAAGGAACAAGAGAGACTTGAGCAGAAACAATTGGATGAGGGTGCTACAGTTTTATTTGTTCGAAAAACACAAAGTAAAGTCAGGAGCTGAAATTTTGCAAAAGTCTTGTTAGGAGAAAAACCAGTGAGTAAGAAACTGATAATAATCACGGCGGCAGCGGGACTGGCAAGTTTTGCCGGAATGTTTGTTTTGGGGTGGCTTACTAAAGCACCTTCGGCAAGCCGTCCCGATGAATCGGGTCAGCCGGCGCTTGCCGGCGTGGAAACTGTTCCGGAATTTCCCCAGCCGGGAGTCGATGTGATAAGTGCTGTTGGTACGGCTTCCGACAGAGAGAAAAAAGCTATGACGGAAAAGCAGCTCAAGAATCTTGTCTTTGAGGTCCGGGAAAAAGTGCAGGAGTATAACGATAAGCTGCAAGGTCTTGGGGTGCGGGAACAGAGATTGCAGAGGACACAGGATACGTTAAAAGAAGACATTAAGAACCTCAATAATCTGCGAATCGAGCTTGCTTCAATCGTCACCAGTCTCAAGGATGAGCGCGATAAGTTGCTCAAAAGCAAGCTTGAGGTTGCCCAGACCGAGAGGGACAACCTTGTATTGATAGCAGCTTTTTATGACAAGATGGATGCAGAAAGTGCCGGCAAGATATTGATTAGTATGTGTACGAGCCAAACGCAACCTGGTAAGGTTGATAGCAAGAGCAGTGGCTTTGATGAGGCGGTGAAGATTCTGTACTATATGACCGAGAGGACCAAAGCCAAACTGTTGGCTGAGTTAACCAATACTGAGTCCAAGCTGGCAGCGTTTTTAACCCGGAGATTAAAACTGGTAGTTGAAGGAAAATAGTTCTGTGGATATTGCAACGATAATAGGGATACTTTTTGGTTTTATGGTCATTATAACCGCCATTGTTGCGGGTGGTGGTTGGCAGATGTTCATCCATATTCCCTCAATGGCCATCACCATAGGAGGTATGCTTTGTGCTACGCTCATACATTTTTCACTGCCGCAGTTTTTGGGAATATTTTCGATAGTCAAGAAAACGATTATTGCCAAGATACCGTCACAGACGGAGTTGGTTCAAAAAATGGTTAATTATGCAGCCATCAATAGACGTGACGGAGCGCTGGCTTTGGAGCAGGAGATTCCCAACTTAGACAATTCATTTTTCATCAAGGGCTTGCAGATGCTTGTGGATGGACGGGATTCCGAACAAATTCGGGACTTTATGTCTATAGAGATTCAGTACCTTGAGAACCGCCATTTGACCGGCAAAAAGATTTTGGAGTTTATGGGGGCGGCCGCACCTGCTTTTGGGATGATAGGCACACTTAT
>JAUWBX010000382.1 GCA_030609625.1 Phycisphaerae bacterium | reverse complement strand
GCACGCCCTCGTGCCAAAATTCCATATCGAGTTCTCCTACCAGTTGGTCTTTGTATCGCAACCTCAGCTTCTTGTCGTTGGTGAATTTGCCTATTACTGTTGACTCGACGTTTTCACCGTCGAAGATTTTTGTTATCGCTTCCAAATTTTCCGGTCTAACGGCCAGGACCATTCTCTCCTGTGCTTCACTAATCCAGATTTCCGGGCAGCTGAGACCGGCATATTTTAATGGGACTTTTTCCAGATTAACTTCTACACCGAGCTCTTTGCCCATTTCGCCCACGGCACCGCTTAGTCCGCCGGCCCCACAGTCAGCGATTGCCTCGTATAAACCGGCTTTGTTGCCTTCAAGCAGTACGTCTAACGTTTTCTTTTCTGTTATTGGGTTGCCGATTTGTACGGCGTGGGAAAAGATAGTCTCGTGCTCGTGGGTCATTTCGCCGCTCGAAAAAGTTGCTCCGTGTATTCCGTCCCGTCCCGTTCTGCCGCCGACCACCACAACCAGATTTCCTGCTTGCGGATTATCGAAGCATTTTCTTTTGTCTATCAAGCCGATATTGCCGCAATAAACCAACGGATTAGCTAAGTATCTGTCGTCGAAGAAAATTGCACCGTTGACCGTTGGTATTCCCATTCTGTTGCCATAATCGCGAACACCTGCCACAACGCCTTTCATAATCCTTCTCGGATGTAGAACTCCTTTCGGAATATCTTTGAGTTTTTTGTCGGGCTCACCGAAGCAAAATATATCTGTATTGGCGATGGGTCTGGCGCCCATGCCGGTCGCCATTGGGTCACGAATTACCCCGCCGATGCCCGTAGCCGACCCGCCGTAAGGGTCAAGCGCCGAGGGGTGATTATGCGTTTCGACTTTGAAACAAATGGCGGAATCAGCGTCGAATTCCACCACCCCTGCGTTATCGACAAAAACCGATATGCACCAGTCCTTGTCGAGTTGTTTGGTCGCTTTGAAAACGGTATCTTTTAGCAGGTTGTCAAAATGCACCTGCTTGCCGTCGATTGACATATCGACAGAGCTTTTGAGAGTTTTATGCACGCAATGTTCGCTCCAGGTTTGTGCAATTGCTTCAAGTTCAACGTCGGTAGGCTCTCTGCCGAGTTCTTGAAAGTATTTCTGGATGGTCTGCATCTCGACCAGATTTAAAAACAGGTCCTTTTCTTTGCTCAGAGCTGTCAGCTCCTCGTCGTCAAGCTCGC
The DNA here is from genome assembly GCA_030609625.1 of Phycisphaerae bacterium. GTDB lineage: Bacteria > Planctomycetota > Phycisphaerae > Sedimentisphaerales > Anaerobacaceae > NIOZ-UU13. The sequence goes on along the minus strand of JAUWBX010000382.1, from coordinate 2,369 downwards.
GTATGGGCCAGTGTATTATCTGCAGTTCGTATGGTTTAAGATGTGGGCTTGGCGGTTCTGCTTCATTGCCTATAACACAATCTTCAATACAATCGTTTGATAAGAGTTTCTTTGCGATTGTATCTGTCTGGCTTTGCGTAATTTCACCCAACAGAACGTATTTTCGGGCGGTTCGAACATTGTCTGCTTTAACGCCCATATCGGCAACCGCAGCCATGACCGACTTAGCCACAGGGTCGGTAACGCCGCTTTTAAGATGCACTTCGATTAGTGTTGCCTTTGCCAGGCCAGCCGGCGCACCGCTTCTGCCTATGTAGTACTCTTCACAAACCGGGTCGGCCAGAAGCTGTTGTGCGACACGCTCGGCAAAATTCTTATCGAAATCCGCCTCTATAAGAAAGACCTTAGCCGACTGGACCGCTTGCACCGAACTGATGCCCAGTTCCCTTATATCTTCCAGCACGCTCTTGCCGTGCACGTCGGAAAAGCCCGACCGATTAAAAACCTCGAAACGCCATTGCCTCACGATACTGTTTCCTTACTTTTGTGTTAAGTTGCAATGCAATAGATATTACACTGTCTGAAATTGTAGTGATGAAAGCTCTTCCCACGTGGCACGTGAGCTAATTCCAAGAAATTCAACTCCGACAACACGGCCTTCGCTGTCGAAATCAAGGATTACTCCCGGACGTACTTCTTCTGATTCTACTACTTTGCTTTCATCCAGCCGGAGATATAGAGTATCACTTTCTTTATCAACTTTCAGTCTCATTACTCACCTATAAGAAGAATTATAATTGTCTCACGATATTATTTCCTTCTTTTTAATTTTGTATTTTATCATTGCCGCCCGTTTCGTTCTTGCTTTGGCAAGCAGTTTTTCGATTTCTCTTTTATTTTCTTTTTTTATTGCCTTTTTAAGTTTTACTAATTCGGCGATGATTTTATCGATACCTTTGGTGGTATTGTTCGCGTTTGTCAGCAGTACGTCGGCCCAGATATTAACTGGTCCCGATGCTATTCTCGATGTATCTATAAAGCCTTTGCCGGCAAATTTCAACTCCTCATTATTATTGGCATTTATTAATGCCGCTGCCGTTATATGCGGCAAATGGCTTACGTTTGCAAAGATTCTATCATGCTCTGCCGGCGTCATTGACTTCACAGAGCACCCGAGTTTCGACCAGAATTTTTTCAGGGCTTGCACCGCCTGCCGGTTAGTCTTTTTTGTCGTTGTCAAAATGCACATTGCCCCGTCGAACAAATCATCTCTGGCGAATTCGATGCCCCTTTGTTCTGAGCCGGCAATTGGATGTGAACCGACGTAGTGGACACTCTTCGGCAGCTTCTTAGCTGCCCAGCGGTGGGGCAGAACCTTTGTCGAACCAACATCGGTAACAATACAGCCGTTCGGCAGTGCATCGGCAATTTCGCTGAATATTTTCTCAAATGTAACTATGGGCGTAGCCAGGATGACAAGGTCCGCCTCGGATACACTCGACTTTAGACAATCGACGATTTCGGTTGCCGCCGCCAATCCTCTGGCTTTAGTGCGAGTGGAAGGCCGATGTGTGTAACCTACCACTTTTACTCGGGTAAAAGAACGTAAAACAGCTAATGAAATCGAGCCGCCTAAAAGGCCTAATCCTATAACAGTTGTTTGCCTTAAGTCTTTCATAATCAAGACCTTATGAAAATATGCCTCAGAACGGGTTCCACTAAAAAATACTGTAAAGCCCCTCGAATGTCAATTTTTTTCTTTGATTTATGATATTAAAATGCTAATATTTCGACTTTAACTGAACGCCCGTTGTTTGTGGGCAGTTTTTTTGTAAACATTCTCGTTGTGTGCTTATGGCAGAGCGGGATACCACAATAGCTAAAATGCCGAATAATAAAAATATTCTCAGCAACGGCGGCCATCTCGAATTTGAGGAGAAGGTAGCTGACCTTGATAGCCAGATGAATGAGCTGCGCAAGCTCAGTTCAATCAAAGGCATTGACTATTCTGCTGAGATTCGCAGGCTCCAGCGGAAGCAGGTTACCGAACTGAAGCGAATCTATTCGAATCTGACCGCCTGGCAAACCGTTCAGGTGGCACGTCATCCGAACAGACCTCTTCTTTCTGATTATCTTGACCTGATGGTAAAGGATTTTCGCGAATTGCACGGCGACAGATGCTTCGGCGACGACCGCGCAATCGTAACGGGCCTTGGCCATATCGGAAGGGAAAGGGTATTGATTGTCGGGCAAAATAAAGGCAAAAGTACAAAACAAAAGATTGCCTGTAATTTCGGATGTCCGAACCCTGAGGGATATCGCAAGGCCATGACCAAGATGAAGTTTGCTGAAAAGTTTGGTATTCCTAT
>JAUWBX010000259.1 GCA_030609625.1 Phycisphaerae bacterium | reverse complement strand
ATTATTCTCCCCAACTCGTGGATGGCCTAAAAGCAATACTACAGGACGATTGGCAGAATAAACTGCACCTGGTCAGCTTCGAAGGAACGGTAAACCCCGAAAGAATTCTCCCCGCGGTTATCCTCTTCAACATCCCCACAGGATACAGAGGTCTAATACTGGTAGCATTGATCGCCGCCTCCATGTCAACTTTCGACTTCATAGTAAACATGACCGCAGGCTACTTCACACGTGACATCTATCAAAGATACATCAGGCCAAAAGCAACCAACAAGGAACTGATCTACGCAACATGGATATTTATCTTTGCTCTCGTGGGCACGGGCTTTTTGTTCGGCTACAGCGTTAAAAGCATTAACGATATATGGGACTGGTTCATCATGGCGCTCGGCGGGGGACTCGTTGTCGGCATGACTCTTAGATTTTACTGGTGGCGATTCAACGGCGGAGCCTTCGCGATAGGAACCGCAATCGGAATGATCGGAGCCGTCCTGATCAGGATCGTAACCGGCAATCTTCCGGAAGATGTGCAATATATGTTCGCGGGTATCGATCTTGTCTGGTTCCTTGTCGATCCAAGGGGGCAATTCCTCCTTACGATGACAATTGGCTTTGTCGGCTCTATCTTTGGGACATATGTCACCAAGCCTACTGACAGGAAGGTGCTGGAGCACTTCTATCAGACCACGCGCCCGTTCGGGTGGTGGAAACCTTTGAAGGATTGCCTACCCGAGGACGTGCAGCAAAGAATGAAGAAAGAGCATTTCTACGATGTGCTCTCGCTGCCATTTGCGATCGTGTGGCAGGTGACGCTCTTTTTGCTGCCTATGCAGCTTATCATTCGTTCATGGCACGCGTTCTTTGTCACGCTACCGATCTTTATTATCAGCCTGATCGGGCTGTATTTGTTCTGGTATAAACAATTACCGGAGGCAAACTACGAAGAAGAATATGAGAAAACTATTTAAGGATAGCAAAATGAAGCCCAACAGACGCGACTTCGTCAAATACTCTCTTGGAGGTATTTTGGCCGCAAGTACCGCCGGCGCAATGGCGGCAAAGGGATCAGCTAAAAAGGCCGCCTCCGGAAAGAAAAAGAACATTTTATTCATAATCGTCGAAGATCTTAAAAACATCATGGGCTGTTACGGAAATCCGCTTGTCAAAACTCCTAATATCGACAGGCTGGCCCGTAAAGGTCTAAGATTTGATCGTGCTTACTGCCAGTACCCTGTATGTAACCCAAGCAGGTCTTCCTTTATGACCGGATTAAGAGTTGATACAATAGGCATTTATAACAATGTCATGCCATGGTCAACAAACCTGTCAGGATGTACAACTCTGCCAAAATTATTCAAAGAAAATGGATATTACACGGCACGCCTGAACAAGGTATTCCATGGCGGAAACAAACACGATGATGTTGAGGCGTGGAGCGAAACTTTTGATATGGGAACAAAACCTATCGGCACAACAGGCGAAGGAAGAAATATGACCGGAGGAGAAGTTAAATGGTGTAGCTGGCTTGCCGCTGAGGGTGCCGACGAAGACCATCAGGACGGAATGTTAGCAACAAAAGCTATAGAGGTCATGAGAGAAAACAGAGATAACCCCTTCTTTGTAGCGTTAGGATTTGCCAAGCCTCATGATCCATTTGATGCTCCGAAGAAATATTTTGATCTGTATAAAACTAATGAATTAATGCCACCTGTGGTTCCGGAAAACAGAACTCCTGAGGCCAAATATACGATTGCAAGTGGATGGAAGACATCCTTTGACAAATTTACTCTACAGGATAAACGGGAATACTTAAGAGCATACTATGCTTATGTATCCTTCATGGATGCACAGGTAGGCCGGGTACTTGATGAGTTAGACAGACAAAAACTATGGCAAGATACTGTAGTGTTGTTTGTTGGAGACCATGGTTACAATCTTGGTGAACACCACTGGTGGAATAAAAATGTCTTATTTGAAGATTCCACAAGAGTACCAATGATCGCCGTAGTAGAAGGTGAAACTAAACCTGATTCTGTATGCGATAAATTTGTTGAACTGGTTGACCTCTACCCGACTTTCGCGGACCTTTGTGGCCTGAAAGCGCCTGATAACCTGGAAGGTATCAGTTTTAGGCCTCTACTGAGTAAGCCCGAGCAAAGATGGAAAAAAGCTGCTTTCACTCAGGTTAGAAGAGGCGGCAACCTTGGCGGTATGAGCATTCGTACAAAACGCTGGCGGTACATCGAGTGGGATAACGGTAAGCTCGTTGCAACAGAACTCTATGACCACGCAAGCGACCCGGGTGAATATCACAACCTTGCTGAACTGCCTGAATTTGCTGATGTCTGCGCCGAATTGAGTGACATTTTGAAAAATGGCATGAACAAATTTGAATGATTTTGTAAATGCGACTGGGAAAAAATTATTACGGAATTCTTTGAACAATGAGCAGTACCACTGAAATATTTGAGGGTAGTTCTATACCCGGCCTTGGCCAGATCAAAGAAAATTCAGGTTTTATCAAAATTGATAATTGCAGTGACGGCTTTTACAAGACCGGCGACGGAGGTGTAAGACAGATACTTTCAACAGGTGATAAAAAAGTTGAATTCATCATCTTTGAAGACAGAACCATCGCATATGTGAAAAGTTTGATGGGTTATCCGGCATATTATCCGGTGCCTGACGTGAATATCGAGAAGCCATTAAAGGCTGTACTGATGGATCTCGACGGCACGACCGTTAGAAGCGAGGAGTTCTGGATCTGGATCATTCAGCTAACTACGGCATCGCTGCTGGGCAAGCCCGAATTTGAACTTGAAGAAGCGGACATTTCCTTTGTCTCGGGGCACAGTGTCTCGGAGCACTTGATGCACTGCGTAGAAAAATACTGCCCCGACAAGACCATCGAAGAGGCCAGGAGTTTTTACTTTGAGCACACGCACCGCGAGATGGAGGCCATAATGCAGGGCAAGGGGAGGAAAAACGCCTTCACGCCATCAGCGGGAATCAAGGAATTTTTGCTCGAACTAAAATCAAAAGGCGTAAAGCTGGGCCTTGTCACCTCGGGACTCTACGAAAAAGCATATCCCGAGATACTATCGGCCTTTGAAACGCTGGGCATTGGCAAACCCGATGACTTTTATGATGCAATCATTACGGCGGGCTTTCCGCTTCGAAAAGGATCATGTGGAACTTTGGGTGAGCTTTCTCCCAAGCCTCATCCGTGGCTGTACGCGGAAGTCTGCCGAGTTGGTTTGGGGCTGGAATTCAGCGAGCGTCACCATATCGTAGGCATCGAAGATTCAGGTGCGGGGATCGCCTCCATCAGGCTCGCCGGTTTTGCGGCGATAGGAATTAAAGACGGCAACATTATCGAAGGCGGAACGCTTGGTCTGTGCAATCACTTTTGCGACAGTTTCGAAGAAATCCTAAAGACACTTTTCTAAAATAGGGAAGGACAAAATGAAAAAGTTACTGCTGAACTCTGTAATGGTCTCACTTATCTTGATTGTCGGCTGCGATTCTTTATTTGGAAGCGGTATCGAAGAATTCAAACTCTCTTACGATGAAGTCATCGAGGCGTCAATGCACCCATACACAGGCCCATCGAACCCAGGCGTTGACACTTCAACATTGAAGGGAAAAGTAGTCTGCGGATACCAAGGCTGGTTCACAACGCCGGGTGACGGCTCGGGCATGGGATGGTTCCACTGGGGAAAGCCATTCGCCGCCCCCAGCGATGAATTCGAGCCAGGCGTCTGCTCGATAGATATGTGGCCCGACATGAAAGAATATAAGAAAGAGGATAAGGTTGCAACGCCCTTTAAGCACGCTGACGGCTCAACCGCTTATGTTTACAGTTCAATGAGTCCGGGCGTGGCGGACCTGCACTTTAAATGGATGAAAGAATACGGCATCGACGGAGCGTTCATCCAGAGATTTGCCGCCAATACCTTCAAGCCTTTCGAATTTAATAATGTAAACGTCGTCTTTGCTAACTGCCGAGCAGCCGCCAACAAGTACGGCAGGACATACATACTGATGTACGACCTGACCGGCACCACGGCAGCGCAGGTGGACCACATCATCAATGACATAAAACTGCTCGTCGACAAAATGGGGCTTGCCAAGGACCCCGCTTATCTGCACCACAGGGGAAAACCACTAATCGCATTATGGGGCTGCGGCTTTAATAAGAGAGAATACGACTCGCTTGATGTTGCCAGGATAATTAAGTTTCTAAAAGAGGATCTCACTTACGGCAAATTTTCTGTCATGCTGGGCGTTCCAACATATTGGCGAATAGGTAAAAACGACGCCCGGGATGATAAGAATCTAAAAGAAGTTATGAAAATGGCTGACGTGGTCTCTCCATGGTCGATCGGGCGCTTCAGGACGATCGAAGATGCCTCCAATAAGGCGCAGCCAATGTGGACTGAAGACCTTAAATGGTGCAAAGAATACAATCTGGACTTCCTGCCCGTGGTATTTCCTGGATTTAGCTGGTTCAACATGCACGGCAATAACTGGAACTCCATCCCGAGACTAATAGGTGACTTTTACTGGAACATGTTTTTGGCGGCTAAAAGAGCCTGCGCGGAAATGGCTTATGTGGCGATGTTCGACGAGTTCGATGAATCGACCAATATCCTTAAATGC
>JAUWBX010000061.1 GCA_030609625.1 Phycisphaerae bacterium | reverse complement strand
ATAGATACCTGGACGGAATGGACTATCGACCTGCAGGTGTTTGCTGACCAGGGCGTGGACCTTACCAGTGTCAATTCTATTGCTATTGGTTTCGGCGATAAGAACAATCCGCAGGCCGGCGGTTCAGGTATGGTGTTCTTTGACGATATTAGGCTGTATCGGGCGCCAGAGCCGATACCATAAGCCTGGATTTAGGCGACCCCCATTGCTTCTGCCGCAAGGCATCCTTCGGATTGCGAAGCAAGATATGGGGGCGTGGTTGATATTCGGAAATCGGAAAATTTTCTAGATGAGATTTTTTGATGTCTCTTAAAAAAAACGGATGTTTTGGTGCGTGGCCAAAGCATAATTTATAATTACTTAAACTCTTTTTGAGGAGGACTAAGTATGTGCAGGAAATTTGTTTATTTACTTTTCTTTTGTTTTGGTGTGTAGCCAAAGCATTGTTATTTCTTTAACTCTTTAAAGGAGAACTATTATGTGTAGAAAACTAATTCTTTTGACATCTTTTGTTCTGGTGGTCGGTTTTGTCAATAACGCTAACGCCGCGGACATCGCGTGGAGCGGTCTTGGTGCTGACAACCTTTGGAGCAATCCGGCCAACTGGGAAGGTAATAAAGTCCCCACAGCCGCCGACGACGTCGCTATCGATGTACCAGGCGCGGCATCGCCAAACGGCCCGCTTATTCAGGATGGAATCGATGCGGAATGCGGGGTTCTGTGGAATGAAGTGGCTGGCGAGCCCACGATGACGATGACGGGCGGAACTCTCACAATATCAGGCTGGGGGATCTGGTGGGGTGACGGACCCGGGTGCAATCCCACGTTTAACATGAGCGGCGGTACCGTATCATTGACCGGAGCCGGAGGACCTGGAATCCACGAGTTTGGATGGGGCGGTGCTAACGGTACCTGGATTATGACCGGCGGTACGGTCAACGCCCAAGGCGCAATGCTTTCGACGGATCCCGGAAATACCGGGGAAATATACCTTCATGGTGGTACCTACAACGTTGGCACGGAGCGCGGGGATAGGGATGACCGCTTCGGCGGTGGCCTGGTACTGAATGATGGCGGGCTGATAGATATCGGCGAAGGTACTTTGGTACTGGGTATATTGGAAGGCCAAGAGAGCAGATACATTCAGTATATTGAAGACCTCATGGCTGCTGGCCAGATTACCGCCTACGGCGGTGCCGGCGTGTTTGAAATGGACTTTGACGTCAGAAATCCCGGCAAGATCACGGCGACAGCCGTAGAACTGAAAAAAGCCTACGACCCCGACCCGGCTGATGGTTCCTACTATTCAGGCACCTCGGCAGACCTCAACTGGTCGTCCCCAGATGTTGCGGCCTGGCACAATGTGTACTTCGGTGACAATTTTGACGATGTGAAAGACGGCACCGGCGGCACGTTGCAAGGCCAGCAGGTTGAGACGTTTTTTGCTGTCACCGATCTTGTTCCGGGCACCACTTATTACTGGCGGATTGATGTGGTTGAGGCAGATGTCGCTACGATACACGAAGGCGATGTCTGGAGCTTCACGATTCCGCCCAGGACTGCCTACGACCCCGACCCGGCTGATGGTGCCGAATCTATAGACCCGAGCGTGGAGCTTAGCTGGACGGGTGGTTTCGGTGCTATATTGCACACTGTATATTTCGGCGACAATTTTGATGAAGTGAGCAGTGCCGCCGATGGAACCCTACAGCCAAATGCAACCTATAGTCCCCCCGGCCCACTTGAATTAGAAAAGGTTTATTACTGGCGAGTCGATGAGTTTGATGCTTTCAATACGCATGAAGGCGATGTCTGGAGCTTTACGACTCCGGGCGCAGTCGGGAGCCCGAATCCCTCTAATGGCGCCACGGGTGTGAATATGACAGCTACTCTTAGCTGGAATCCGGGAGATAGTGCCGCTTCGCACCAGCTCTATTTAGGCACAGATAAAGATGCCCTGCGCAACGCTGATACAGCTTCGCCAGAGTACATAGGCACCATGGACCTTGGCTCTGAGAGCTATGACCAAAAACTTGCCTGGTTCACCACTTACTACTGGCGTGTTGATGAGGTCAATGACGTCAACCCCAACAGTCCGTGGAAAGGCCCCCTTTGGAGCTTTACGACAGGCGATTTCATTGTAGTGGACGATTTTGAGTCCTACAATGACCTTGACCCCAATGACCCCGGGAGCAACAGGATATTTAGTATGTGGACAGACGGATACGTCAACCCGGTAAACGGCTCCCAGGTAGGTTATCTCGTGCCTCCTCTTCTTGAGACTGACATCGTTCACGGCGGCGCCCAGTCGATGCCGTATTCCTACGACAACGACTTAAAGTACTCTGAGGCAAGCAGACCGTTGAATTCCCAGAGTGACTGGACCGAAGAAGGTGTTGGAGTATTGTCGCTGTGGTTCCGCGGTGATGCGTCTAACGCTGCTGAGCGGATGTATGTAGCTGTGTCCAATGCTGGTGGCACACCTGCGGTGGTGTCCCACGATGATCCCAATGCAGCGCAGATAAATATCTGGACGGAATGGACTATCGACCTGACGGACTTCAGCGATCAGGGCGTTAACCTGGCCAATTTAGATACGTTCGCTATTGGTTTCGGCGATATGGACAATCTGCAGGCCGGCGGTTCAGGTAAAGTGTACTTTGACGATATTCGGCTATATCGTCTCGAGCCCGTCATCTTCCTGTTCGATGATTTCGAGGGCTACGCCGACGACGCCGGTTTGACCGCCGCTGGGTGGACAATCCTCGATACGCCTACGGCGACGGAGGACGCGACCTGGACGATTACGAATCCCGGCGGTCGAGCTAATCCGCCCACGCTGGATGGGTCAGCTTCGACCGGCAACTTTATGATCTCGGACTCGGATACCCAAAGCATTTCGGGTGACCAGGACAACGGGGCTTCCCACGACTTGTACACACCGAGTTTCTCCACGCTCGGCGGGAGCACGGTTTGGTTGCACGTTGATGTTTCTGCGCAACTGAACGATAATGGAACGGCCATTTTTGACGTGGAAGTCAGCACTGACGGCGAGACTTGGACCAACGTGTTCAGCCGTGTATCGCCGGGTCGCGGTACATCAGAGCCGGCCACCACGCGTCTGCCGGACAATACCAACGCCGACGGCTACTTCGGCCGCCTGGACCTGGATCTTTCCGCAGTCGCGGCTGACAGTGCGGCCGTGCAGGTTCGTTTCCGGCAGTACGAACCCGATTGGGACTGGTGGATTGCCATTGACAACGTCCTGGTCGATGACGTGGCGGCTCCTCAAGGCGGCCCTGTAACGGTCTTCTCGGAAGACTTTTCCAACGGATTGGGTCAGATGAGTGTCTTCTCAGGTCAGGGCAATACCGGAACCGAAACATGGCACACCACAGACAAGGGTGGCCGGTACGTGCCGGGCACGATTCAAGGCAGGGGCGTAAATCGACTCGGGCCCCATCCGGGCGCGACCCCCGATTTCGCGATTATAGAATCCGACGCCGACCCTGATCCGGCTGAGGATGAATGGCTGATGACTCCGACGCTCGACCTGTCCGGTATGACCGAAGTCTTCCTGCACTACAATTCCGAAACGGTAGTTTACAGCGGCACTGAGGTTCAGGAAGTGCTCATTAGTCTGGATGGAGGAAACACGTTTGAGGTTACCCCGATTTTCGACTATAATGGTGGCGGTTTGTGGGACAGTGGCGAAGAACCTTTCTATGCCGAGCGGATCTTCGACGTCAGTGATATAGCGGCGGGCCAAAGCCAGGTTGTCTTCGCTTTCCATTTTCAGGGCGATGGAAACGACTATTGGTGGGCGATTGACAACGTGGAAGTTAGCGGAGAGTAAGTTATCGTCTTTTCCGAGGATGGGAAAGTTGACTTCAGGACTATTGTCCTGATGGATGTGTGGCTTGAGAAGCGACTGTGGCTGGAGTAGGCCGTAATCGGCATATTCGAGGCCAAGTCGTTAGCCGATGATTTTGCATCAGTTCGGGGCCTATACTGATTACTTCGGTATAGGCCCCTTTTTTAATTGATAATTGACGCGCGATTTTCCTTTTTTCGGCGGCTGGATTGGCTTCTCTTCAAGATTGCCATCAATTCGTCATCTGCCAATGTAATAGGGTTTCCTTTCATACTACTTGACTTTTGGGACTTCGCTATTACTGTGGGGAAATCCTGTTCTTTCAATCCAAACTCCGATAGGGGTGGCACTTTAAATTCCAGGCAAACATTTCGCAGCCACTCTACTCCATCAACCGCTTTTGCCGTAACCCCGGTCAGCAGTTGGGCTATCTCGCCATAACGAGCTAATGCCGGTGAGCTGGGTGCACGGTCCTGCAATGCTTGCATGTTGGCTTCCATAACGTACGGCAAAAGCCGGGCGCATATCGTTCCATGAGGAACGGAAATCATACCACCTAACGGGCCGGCCAAACCATGCACAGCTCCTAATTTGGCGTTAGCGAGAGCTAATCCACTAAAGAGACTTGCTATGGCCATGTCTTCACGGGCGGTAGAGTTGCTGCCATCTTCATAAGCTTGTCGTAAAGAACGACCCGCTCGTTTTAGACCCTCTCGACATATACTATCTGTCAGTGGGTTTGCCTTATTGGAAACATAGACTTCCATGAGTTGAGTGAGCGCGTCCAAACCGGTGCCGGCGGTAATAGATAGTGGCATCGAATGGGTTAGCACAGGGTCAACCACAGCCAAACGGGGAGGCATCAATGGACTGCGCATGCTTACCTTGACCTGACGTTCAGGTACGCCCAGCACGGCATTTCGAGTGACCTCGGCACCTGTTCCTGCCGTGGTTGGAATCGCAATGTAAGGTACCGGGCTCTGGGTTAGTGGCTTACCATGACCGACAACCTCCAGGTAATCCTCCAGCTCCCCAATGTTGGTCAGCATCGCTGCAATGACTTTACCGGTATCTAAGGCGCTGCCGCCTCCAATGCTGATAACTAAATCGCTTTTGGCCTTGTGGGCCTGTTCAATACCTGTTTTTGCTATAGTCGTAGTCGGCTCAGCAGCTACGCTGAATGTGACATATTCAATTCCCTGTTCGTTTAGCTCTTTAAGGAGCGGCTTGGCTCGTTCAAGGCTGCGCCCTGTGACAACAAAAGCACGTTTTCCCATCTCGGTCGCTAAGGGTGCAACATCCTGGATTGTCCCAGGCCCAAAGATGATGTGAGTGGTGGTCGCAAATTCAAATCTCATAATCTCTCTTGCTCAATGTTGAATACGGCAACTAATCCCAGCCCTGCTCATCGGGGAATACATTTGTGTATTTAACACTGGTTCGTGGTTCAGCCATCATATCTGCCACAGCATCACGCCATTTTTGGTAATGTGTTGTTTCCTTGTGCCTGGCGGAACCGTCCGGGGTCCGATAGACCTCGACCAAAACAAAGCGCGTAGGGTCATCTTGTTGCTGGATGACGTCGAATCGCGCAATACCCGGTTCCTGGATGCTGTTACGAGCGTTTTCAAGGGTGGCGTTCCGGAACCCTTCGACTTGTTCAGGTTTAACATGGACAAAAATGTGGACTATAAACATAACATTCTCCTTACAGGTTTCATCCTTCAAGGTGAAGTTTACCAAAAAAGCTTCCTATAAACAAATGATTGGTGACACCGATGACAAAAGTAACACGCCTGAGAGGACTCGAACCCCTAACCTTCGGTTCCGTAGACCGACGCTCTATCCAATTGAGCTACAGGCGCAAGACTCGTTATGGCCACTACCGATACTAAGTACGTAACACACAGCTTTTTAACTTACTACTTTGACTGTTCTTGAATTATAGACAAGATTTCGGGCTTATCAAGGATAAAGAAGCCCAAATAACAGGTATAGATACTTCCTCGCTTCAATGAGAGATTTTTATAGCTGTTCGGAGGATTAACAACCTCGGTAAATGCCTAAAACGTCGGTTTTTTAGGCGAAATGTAAACCGAATTTATTTGGGGGTTATTTGTCGCCATGTATTATTGGGGCATCGGCGGCTGGTACGGCATCTTCCTCTAATAGTTGAAGAATGCATTTAAGGATATCTGACCTGCTGATAACGCCTACTACTTTGCCATTTGACGTAACAGGGACTCTTCTGATATTGTTGTCCCTCAAACAGTAGCAAACATCCAGCAAAAGTTCATTCTCTTCGAAGTGAACAGCAGGTTGTGTCATAAAATCGTTTACTGTCCGGTCTTTTTCATCTTCATAAGTGTGGAATAATCTTAGCACATCTTGTTCTGAAAGAATCCCTACCAGAGTCATATCATCTTCGACCACAGGGATGCCGGTAATGTTGTTTCCCGCCATAAGTCTTATGGCATCAACTACAGGGATGTCCTTTTTTATGCAAACTACGTTCTTGGTCATAATATCTTTTGCTTCAAACATTGCACAGCCCTCTTTTCACCAATTTATTGTATTAATACAAAAGCATTTTAAAGGAATTCTTCTACTGGGTAATATTTTAACTACAATATTCATAATTGATTATCCGGTGATGGCCTTCCAACCCTGGTTTAATTCTTCCATTAGTTTGATTACGTCACGAATCATTTGAGGGTCACGTTTTACATTAGCCTGTGACAGGCGATTATTCATAAAACAATAGAGATTGCGAAGGTTGGCAGCTATTTCGCCGCCGGCGTCCGTATCCAGAACCGCATTGAGCTCATTGATGATGTCCTGAGCTTTGTTTATATAGCGTCCCTTTTCCTCGTAGTTGTTCGTCTCCAGTTCCATGATTGCCAATTTCATAAACTTGATTGCACCGTCGTATAGCATAACAATGAGACGGCCTTTGCTTTGTGTTGTAATTGTATTGTCCTGGTATGCTGCGATTCCATTCATAGTGTCACTCCGTTATATTGCATCTCGTACTGCGCGATGCGTATTGCGTTAGCTTTATCAGGTAAATACTCAATACGCACGATGCACTACGATGTTTGTTAGCTGGTATCTTAACTTATGGGAGATGACTGAGGGTTTGCGTCCCAGTCATCTCCCTATTGTGTCATTCAACGCTCGAATGCTGCTGCTTTTTATCTGAGCAGTTGCAGTGCCATCTGAGGCATTGCGTTGGCCTGTGCCAGCATTGAGATACCGGCCTGTGCGAGCACCTGGTTCCTTGTCATATTTGCCATTTCGGTCGCCACATCGACGTCTGAAACACGCGATTCGGCTGCCTGCAGGTTCTCAGACTGAATGTTAAGCACCGATATGGTACCTTCCAGACGGTTCATCTTGTAACCGAACTTGGCACGAGCCGTATCTTTGAGGCTGATTGCGTTGTCCAGTGCTGTCAATGCCGTCATGGCGCAGCCTGTGGCTTCAATGCTCAGGCCCGTGGTAGCAAGACCAGTCGCCGCAGCACTGGTCATATTGCTGGAGGTAATGTCAAGATTGTCGGTTGAGAGTTTACCGAACTGGATTGACACGGTTTCGGAAACGGCAGCGCTGTTTAGCAAAGTCATGCCGTTGAACGTGGTTGCTCCGGCGATACGGTCGATTTCTTCACGCATTTCTTTGAACTCGCTCTCCATAATACTTCTCTGTGCAGTAGAGTACGAGCCCGTGGCCGCCTGCTCGGCTAGCTGCTGCATACGCACCAGGCCATCGTCGATTATTGCCATAGCCCCTTCCATTGTCTGCAGCATACTGATGCCGTCCTGAGCATTACGAGCACCCTGCTGGATAACAGCGATGTCGGCTCGCATCAGTTCGCGAACGGCCAGGCCGGCTGCGTCATCTTTTGCACTATTGATGCGCAAGCCTGACGACAGCCTTTCGACCGATGTGGCCAGGGCGTTATAGCTGTTTCCCAGGTGCCGCGCAGCGTTTACTGCCATAAGGTTGTTCTTAATTGCTAACATATTTTTGACTCCTTAATAATAAAGTACCGGACAAATTTCTCTTGGCCCTATCAAAAGCCTCCAAATACTAATTTGAACGTGCAACAAGCACGCT
>JAUWBX010000205.1 GCA_030609625.1 Phycisphaerae bacterium | reverse complement strand
GGCTTCCCTTGGGGATAGAGTGGGTTATTGGGATAGGTTCTTAATCCTCTGCTTTTACAGGAAAAAAGGACATTATGAAAATCAAAAAAGTTGGTTTCACTTTGATTGAATTGCTTGTAGTAATTGCCATTATTGCTCTTTTGATGGGAATTCTGCTGCCGGCAATGCAAAGGGTCAGGGAAGCTGCCAAGCGAGTTGTCTGTTCCAGCCAGGTAAAACAGATAGGCTTAGCCGTGACAGCTTACGCATCGGACAATGAGAATAACATGCCGGTTTATAACTCCAATAATACAAATTCTAATCCGTATTTGTTGATTCACTCTTATGCTTTGTATCGGAGCGAAACTCTCTTTGTTGATTCCGCTGGGAAGCCACTTCCCATGAAACTGGCCCTTTTATATGAAGGAAATTACATAGCCGACCCGAAGGTGTTTTACTGTCCCTCGAATAAAAATCTACTCTACAAATTTGAGGCTTACAACAGCCCTAAACCATGGGGCACACTCCCACAAAATTTCAATGCATTACACGGGCAAGGACACAATCAATGGGTGCGTATGGGATATACATATCTTCCCATAGACCCGAAAACTCCCAAAAACAGCAGCACCGGCATGCCCGATGAAACAGCGAAAAGAATCGATTTGCTCGACCCTCACATTCCCTATATGACCGACTTAATCCGTCACAAACACCAGATAAGCCATAAGAGACAGAAGAATCATGCGGTCAACGCCCTTTTCAAGGACGGCCATGTTACATTATGCAATGACCAAAGGGTGTTCGATAGTGATGTATGGGATAGGATGGAAAACGGTTTGATACCCGAATTAACGGCCAACTATATAGTATTCCAGTTGATCGGCAGTAAGGGACTTGAAATCGACGAGTAGAATTACCACGGATATTCCCCTGAATTAGCCTGCCCTGAGCGTAGCCTGCCCTGAGCCTTGTCGAATGGGTCGAATGGGCCGAATGGGTCGAATGGGCCGAAGCACTGCCTGCCCTCCGTAGCTTTAGTGAAGGGGGGAGCAAAGCCGAATGGGCGGGTTAGCGCACAGCGCTACCCGACAGTCAGCTCCAACGATTAGTTAGATGGCTTCATGCCTCTTGTGCTCTGAAACTTTTGCCATAGTTTTGCTAAACCTCTACTACCTGAGAAAAGATAAATGCCCAAAGCTAATTTCAAAACTGCTGCTACTATTTGAGAAATGAAGTAAACAGGAACTGATTGTTGAGAACTTGAATACAGTATTGTTATCCGAAGTATAGCTTGAATAAAAGTAGGAATTGTGCTTGAAAGCAACCAAACGCCAATAATTGAAAACGCTAAAACTTGGATATCTTGAAAAGTAAAAGAAGTTGTCTTTTCTTCTTCTATCATTGAAGAAGCCATTTTTGATGCAAGTTTACTTGAAAAAATTAAATAAGCTCCAAATAGTAGCAGTAATACGACAGGAGCAAATGATAGTAGCAGTAATACGACAGGAGTAATTGATATTAGCATGTCCCAAAAACCTTGCCTCAAAGCAGAAACTGCAGACATAATGGCATAATTTAAATGAGTGATTGCCATTATTAGGCAATAAATACCTGCCAACTTAAAAGAAAGTGAAACTATTTCTTTTTTTGTCATTACTATACCTCCATTTTGCAATCTAACATTCGAAATAAGCGGCTTTAGGACTGGTAAAGAAATTAGGTCTTGACCGCCGGCAGGCGAGTTTCGTTTTGGCTCCAGCGAGGACAAGGCTGGCAAGGAAGCAAAATGCAGGCCTACTGGTTGGTAGTCCGAGTTTTGCTGACACCGCCAGCCGAAGCCGCAGCCAGCCAAAAATGGAAAATAATTTATTTACAAGTCCTAAGGCTTCCGAATTTTGGCCAAGCCAGTCTGCCATTCCTTGCCTTTCTTGCCTGCATAGACCATGTAGTAGGCCTCGCCTATCTCGATGACTTGGGGCGTCAGCACGCCGTCGCAGTCCCACGCGTCACGGCTGGCCGACGGCGTGAATACGGGATTGTGGGGGTTCGGTTCAAACGTGCGGAAGTCGCGGGTGCGGACGTGCCCAATCCGCCAGACCTTGCCGTCGTAGCCGCCGTAAAGAATATGGAAGTACCGCGGCCCCTTGAACAATTCCGCCTCACGAACGGCCCGGCTGTCCCATGCCTGCCCGCTGCCTTTGAAGACGGGATTGGCCGGATTCTTTGTGACCAATGCCGGGTCGCTCGTCGGCGCGGTCGCATGACACATGGTCAGTCCGTCCTGATATGACCGCGTCGCCTTACCCGTGTAAACGATATGAATCACCTCGCCCACCACAGCGACAGAGGGATGGGTCGAGCCATCTCGCTCGTGCTCGGTATCGGCGGCAATCACAGGGGTACTCCGGACGCGTGTCCACTTGCCCATGTCACCGTCGCTGACAAGCAGGCCGGTTTGCTCGGGCGTCGCCTTTCCCTTGCCCCGGTAGTACATGTAGAATTTGCCGTCGGCGGGGTTCAGGAAAGGGAAGGGGTACTCGACGGCCTCGTCGTCGAAACCTTTCTCCGAGGGTACGACGATGGGGTTGCGAGCGTCCTGCTTGATGTCGGTGAGGTTGCCCACCGGAGCCGTAGCGTGCATCATCAGCCAGCGTCTGCCGCGGTCGCGTTTGCACCAGATGTAGTGTACCGTCTCATCGACCACGATGGCGTGGGTCGCCGCCGCCCACAGCGGCGGTTCGAGGGCAAGGAGTGGGTTGCCCTTCTCGACCCTCTTGAAACTTGCGAACACCTCGAACGGGATGGCCTCTTCGCCTTTTGGTTGTTCGCCAGGATCCGGCTGCGGTTGGCCAATAGCGGTAGAGGTCCAAGAAACAGCAAGCGAGAGAACCACGCATACCAGGACAAGTCTCATTGTTCCTTCTCCTTCACTTGATGCCTAACTATGTATATCTGACTTTATCCATTTAAGCACCCTTTACCCATATTCTTCCTTAGGCGAAAATAGGCCCTAATAAGAATTGCATTAACTATAACTACTACGACTAAACACGACAGCGTCAAAGATGCTGTTAGCCTGGCGCACACAACCTCATATTTCTGCAACATTACGTCGATTTGCATTTTCGAATTCAACTGCCCAGGAAGGTGAAAACTACCTATCCAGAGTAACCACCAGAAGAATAGGAATAGAATTGTGTTCACAACTGTAATTGCGTGTTTATACGCTTTCATTAGAGCACCTCTTTTCCTCTCAACAAATCAATAATGGCTTCCCAAATATCTGAATAATCGTTCCTTTGTTATAGCACATAATAACATTACAAACTACTGTTCGTCTCTATAACTGACATTTCCCATTTACACGGTTAAAAAGCATATTTTTCTCCGTATGACATCAAAATCTTACTAAAATTCACCTTGAACTGTCAACTATTTTCGTTTTCGATGCGGTTTTATTAATGATAGCCAATTGCAGGTTGAGCAAGGCAGAACCGTACTTGAAGTAGCTCTGGGACAAGGGATAAAGATACCCACGTTATGCTACCACAAGGATTTGACGCCTTATGGAGCGCGCAGACTATGCCTGGTTGAAATAGTAGCCGGCGGCAGACCCGGTCTCGAAGCGTCATGTGTTTACAAAGTTACCGATGGTTTAAAGGTTAAAACTGATACCGAGAGGGTCAAAAAAGCGAGAAAGATTGTTTTTGAACTTTTATTGGCCCGATGTCCGGATGCCGAAAAAATTAAAAAGTTGGCAAGAGAGTATGGAGTAACGGGGACACAGATTAAGCTCAAAAAGAAAGAGAACTGCATTTTGTGCGGTTTATGTGTTCGTGTGTGTGCCGAAATCAGCCAGAGAAATGCCCAGAGTTTTTCAGGCAGAGGTGCAAGAAGAATAGTGCAAACACCTTTTAATAAAATATCGGAGAAGTGCATCGGATGTGGCGCATGTGCTTATCTTTGTCTGGTTGAGGCATTGAGAATTGAGGAAGCGGATTAATCAGGTTAAAAAGAGACACAAATCTGGAAAACAAACAGGTAGAAATTGAGCAAAAGCAATGTAATGTCAGTGTAAAGGCCACAGGTTGTTTGCACGAGATGTTATCCTGACCTCTTACCTTTAGAATCAGACCCAGCGAGAAAAAGAAGAAGGCAAAGTGCTGTGGTGATTGTCGTCGGCCAGTTTGCTTTCATTGAGAAGGTCCTATTTTATTTCAATCTGTGCCTTACTCCGATCAACGGTAATCCCCAACGACTGGAACCAGCCAAACAGATCACGTCCCATGGCAATACTAAGTACGGCCACGCTGTCATCTGCTGTGTATTTCTTAATCTTGTCCGGCGTGGCAAGTTTTCGCTTCGTCTGGAAATAACGTGCTACGATATCCGGCTTTTCCTTCCGCAACTGTTCGAAAATCCACATTGGTTTTGCCATGCGCACTACATGCGGAACATCTCTGCCGTTCGCCAGGTCGTACTTGGCCATGTCCTTGTCATGTCTTCTTGCGCCCCTTATCCAGCCGGCCAGCTTGTTTTCAAGATTGGGTTTGATTGGGTTTGAATTGGCTTTGTTTTTTCGGACTGCGAAAATGTCATTTCTTTCATAATCCTTTGTTAAAGTTAAGTTTACATTCATTTTGGCTTTTTGGAAATTGGGTTTGTTTGGGTTTGAATTGGGTTTGTTTTTTCGGACTCTCCGGTGCCATTTATTTTCATAATTCATTGTATTATATGGATTTACGTTCACTTGACTTTTTTGGAAATTGGGTTTGTTTTGCATAATTCTTTGATAATTTCGTACGTAATAATTCGTAGATTGTATCTCATTCTCGTGAAGCGTGAATTGTGAAGCGTATCTCGCATAAACTCGAAATCCGAAGTTCGAAATCCGAAACAAATACAAATTACCGAAATATAAAGGTTCAAAAGAAACATCGATTCTCGATACTGGACAATAAATGCCTGCGAGTAGTTAAATGGTTAGTTTGACTTGGGCTGCTGCCGTATTTCTTCGCCTGCTGGCGGTTTGGGTTAGCCTGCTGGCTAACATACACGTATTATACCATATTTCGAGTTTGATTTCAAGTAGATTTGAAATAAATCTCCGAGACACGGCACTTGATGCTGGATTTTTGAGTGGATTAGAGATTAGAGATTAAAGGGATTTAGCCGCAGAGAGCACAGAGGACACAGAGGAGTTTCAGTCAGCTTTGCGTTCTTAGGCACAGCCGCTCCCAAAGCGAGCTTTGTCGCGAGCTTCTGACTTC
>JAUWBX010000440.1 GCA_030609625.1 Phycisphaerae bacterium | reverse complement strand
GACAACACTTATTGCCAAAGACCGTGTATTGGCACACAATCCTGCGGGAGCCATTTACTGTCGGTATGTTCGGAAGAGATTTGAATGATATCCCATAATCGAGAGTCTGAATGGCGGGGCAGCTTTTTTGAGCCAAAAAGGTTCGTAGTCAACTAATTATTTGTAAGGAGTAACAGATATTATGAAAATTGTAATTACATCAACCGGAAAAACATTGGATTCACAGGTTGACCCGCGATTTGGAAGGTCGGCGTACTTTGTCATTATTGACACCGAAACAATGGACTTCAGCGTAATTGAAAATGAAAGTGCTGCCGCAGCCGGAGGGGCCGGCATCAGTTCGGGTAAGATTGTAATCGATGCCGGTGCTCAGGCCATCTTGACAGGTAATTGCGGGCCGAATGCCGAGCGTACCCTAAGCGCTGCGGGCATAGAGTTATATACCGGCGTAACGGGGACAGTTGCAGAAGCAGTTGAGCTTTTCAAAAGCGGCGAATTGAGCGTGGCCGCCGGCCCAAGTGTCCAGGAACATTTTGGTATGGACAAGCAAAATGCTGAATGAGTTCGTTATCGCTGTTGCCAGCGGCAAGGGTGGGACAGGTAAGACTACAATTGCCACCAATCTTGCTCAGGTAGTCTGCGGTTCGGGTCAAAAGGTTCAGTACCTTGACTGCGATGTCGAAGAGCCGAACGGGCACCTTTTCTTGAAGCCGCAAATAAGCGGCAGCCGGGATGTTACCGTAGATGTACCACAGGTCGATTTGGAAAAATGCACCGCCTGTGGCAAATGCGGCGAAATCTGTCAATACAGCGCTATTGTTTGCATTAAAGAACATGTATTGACCTTTGAGCAGCTTTGTCACTCGTGCGGTGGCTGCCGGCGCGTCTGTCCAGTCAATGCGATTAAAACAAAGCCGCTCAAGATTGGAGAAATAGAGTCCGGTAAAGCAGGCGACGTCGGTTTTGTCAGCGGCAGGTTGCGTATCGGCCATGTGCGGACGCCGGCTTTGATAAAAGAAGTGAAGAAGTATATAAAGCGGGATTGTCTGGCAATTGTCGATGTTCCACCGGGGACATCGTGTCCGGTAGTTGAGGCGGTCAAAGGCACAGATTTTGTTTTACTTGTTACCGAGCCGACACCGTTTGGCTTAAATGATTTGAAGCTGGCTGTAGGGTTGGTCCGCGAAATGGCTTTGCCATTCGCCATTGTTATTAACCGTTACGGCATAGGCGACAATGAGGTAGAGAAATATTGCGAAGCTGAAAACATAGAAATCGTTTTGAAGCTGCGGGACGACAGGCGC
The DNA here is from genome assembly GCA_030609625.1 of Phycisphaerae bacterium. Taxonomy (GTDB): domain Bacteria; phylum Planctomycetota; class Phycisphaerae; order Sedimentisphaerales; family Anaerobacaceae; genus NIOZ-UU13. The sequence goes on along the minus strand of JAUWBX010000440.1, from coordinate 1,656 downwards.
ATCGCCGAGGCGTGTTCGTCCGGAAAAATGATGGTAGATGAATTGCCTGAATACAAAAGTCACTTTTCAGGAGTTTATGAATATTTAGATAGAGCGAAGGCAAGACTTGATGGAAAGAGATGATTACGAATTCGGGGAAAGAATAACTCGTGATTTAGAAGCTCGACGTGCAGCATGCGAAATCCTTGATGTTAAAGAAGATGCGAGTGAAGAAGCATTGAAGAAAGCATACAGGCGAGCGTCGATGAAGTATCATCCGGACCTTAATCCAAATGACAACAACACGGCAAAGAGATTTCTGCTCGTCAAGTGCGCATACGAACTTTTGGCCAAAGACAAGCCTTGCGAGATGCTGTTAGAGAAAATCAAGTCCTGGACCGGAGTTCCGGAGAATGATAAATATAAGCTTGATAATCTCTGGGGACATTTTTTGTGGTGGCGTGAAAAGTTTTTCGGCTAAATGTGGGTTAAACTGGTATGGAGAATTATTTGCGATCTTGCAAAACGGAATTTTGGAAGAAAGTTTTCAAAGCTGAGTTAGACTACATTTTGCAGGAGTTAAAAGGGACTAAAGACATTTTAAGCGTTGGCTGCGGCCCGGCAATCATAGAAGCAGGTTTAAGCGAACACGGTTTTAACGTTACCGGCCTGGATATTTCCAAAGAGGCTTTGGACCAGGCGCCGGACAGCATAAGAACCGTAAGAGGCTCAGTGGAAAATATGGATTTTACAGAATCGTCTTTTGATGCGGTTATTTATGTGGCCTCTATTCAGTTTATTGAAAGATATAAAGAAGCCATTAAACAAAGTGCTCGTGTTCTCAGGTCGGGTGGTAAACTCTTGATTATGTTGCTAAATCCGGAGTCTGAGTTTTTTAAAGAAAAAACCCAAAATCCGGATTCTTACATAAATAAAATTAAGCATATAAATTTAGCAGAGATTGAGAGAACGATTGCAGAGCATTTTTCTGTTCAAACAGAATACTTTCTGGGAATCAAGGGGACGAAAGTATTCCAAAGCCGGAATTCTAATGCAGCGAGCCTTTGCGTTATAAAAGGAACAAAGAAGCAATATGGATAAAAGAAGCTGATAAGGTTATTTCGTTTTAGGCGTTGCCAATGAGTCCTGCGAAGCTGTTTGATAACTTTTACGACAAGATTAAACCACGTTTGTATCAACGTGTCGGCCGAGAGTTGCGTTTAGCTTATCGTGTGCTTGATTTGGGTTGTGGCGCGTGTGAGCTTGCCCAGTACTTGTCCGAGACCTACGGTCAAAAAGTTACAGGAGTGGATATTTCTGTCAATAGTTTTCCCAATAACCGAAATATCACCAAAAATACCAAGCGGATTCGCTGTATTCGCAAAGATGCAGCTCGGCTTACTTTTATTCGAAATGAAACGATGGACGCAGCGATAATATTTTGGGCTTTGCATGAGATGAAAAATTCTCAGGGGATTTTGCAAGAGGCCCATCGTGTTTTGCGACCATGTGGCAAAGTACTCGTTGTTGAATTCCCGCGCAACTCATTGGCCCAAAAGTTATGGAATGAGAACTACTATACCAGCAAGGAATTAACAGGTTCTCTACGTAAAGCCGGTTTCAAAGATATCCGGGCTAAGCGAATTGAACATAAACAGATCCTTTGGGTTAATGGGT
>JAUWBX010000296.1 GCA_030609625.1 Phycisphaerae bacterium | reverse complement strand
TTCGTAACCAAACCACACGCAAGGTCCTGCCGCCGGACGAACGCCCTATGAGCAAATATAACGGCAACCATTTCCGCTTGGATGGCGGTGAAGGTGGGCATCGCGAATATAGCGGCGACATATTCCTTTTGCCCTATTGGCTGGGAAGATATTTACAGAAAATCAGATGACTCGATACTGGATGCCCGATGCTCGATACTCGTCGAGAATCAAGAATCGAGTCTTACTTGCTTTTTAGCCGATATTCATAGAGGTTGTATCCGACCTCACGGCAGGCCCGGACTATCTCAGGGTAGGGCTTGTCACAGATGTCAATAAAGCCAATCTGATAGTTCTCGCCGTCGCCCCGGCCGGTCGTGGCCTGGTCTTTGTACTGGAACCAGTGCGCACCAACGATATACGGATTCCGCAGCGCTCCTTGGACATAACTTTTATATTTGTCGGCGCGGTCCTGCTGGTTGGCCGTTTTCTTTAGCCCCGTGTGAAACATACCGCGGTCGAGTGCACCAAAATGGAACTCACCTATGATTGTCGGCTTGTCGATACCGTCCGGCAGGCGATGCTCACTGACACTGTAGCTGTAACGGTTGTAGCTGACGATATCGCAGAACTTCGCCGCTGCCCGCGCCGCCCGGTCGTTCACCCAGGCAAACCGGCAGCCCATATAAAGCTGATTCGGGGCGACTTTTTTTAGCTCCTCGCGGATGGTACTGAAATAAGTCTCGGCGGTCCGGGTATAGAAAGCTGTCAGGTCCGCCCGGGCTTTCTTTTTGTCCGGAGCCTGCTGGCTTTGCAGCACGACCTGCCACGTGGCGTGTTTTGTCCCCCAGGCGGCGTTGAGCTTATCGACAGTCCCGTACTTTGCCCTGAGGTCTTCGACAAAAACCTTCTTTGCCGGCTGCTCGGCAGGTGAAATCAAAGCGGCTACCGCTAACGACACTTCGTCTCCCCAGGCTATTTCATTATGCACGAAGTATCCGATGCACCACGGGTCGTCGATGGCCCTTCCTTTTTCTCTTTCCAATCGCTCACGCAGCCTCTGCCGAAAACTCGGGTCAAAGACATCGTAGAACTTACCCCAATAACCCTCTGAGCCTTCCAGTCTTCTGGAATTGTAGCTGATAGTACAGACGTAAGACGTCTTGCGCATCAGATAGATACTGCTGTCCGACCAGTTGGCGATGGTATTTATTCCCCAGCTTTTGAGTCGGCGATGGGTTATCTCGGAAAAGATGTTTTTCCAATCCCGGCCGTACTTTTGCAGAAAGTTGGCCTGACTGAAATCATAGGACTTATATGGCGAATGGTCTTTGTAATACCCGTGCGGTCCCCAGCTACCGGTACCGTAAAACCTTGCAGACGGTGAGTCGGCCCTGGGCAGGTTGCGATAATAATGTTCACGGTCGGTAATCGGTGTGGCGTTTGCGCTGCGGACGCAATCGATACCGTGCGACCAGAACAGTCGGCCTTGCGGGTCCACCATCCACCACTTACCCTTGTACTTTTCGGCGCGGAAAAAGCCCGTTGCCTTAAGCCTGGGTCCGGTACTCCAGCCGCCGTATTTGTTGCGGTCAGTCGGGCCGGGATGAGAGGCAAGGTCTTTGTCCTCTGCTTTACCCTGTGCAGTCATCTCCTTTAGAGAGTGCGTTTTGCCGGGCCAATCCTTGTGGATGTATTGGCCAAATTCATCAATGAAGGGAAAGAAAGTCTTTACATCTAATGTCTCAACGCGGCCGCCGGCGCGGATATTTTTGACCTCGAACACATGGTCAATACTGGGCTTGCCAACGAACACAAGCAACTGGGTGATGTTCGAAGCATCGACTTTGCTGGAGTGAACCGGTGCTCCCCGCATACCAATCAGCTCGACCGGCTCAGAAAGCTGCCAGGGTGTGGGAAACACGCGCACAACAAGTGTTCCGATAGTCTTAGGATTCAGAGCAATACTATTGGTTACACAATTCTTGCTGCCATCGGCGCCGGGGCTGTCCACTCGGCAGTAAACCGTAACCGGCTTTGTCCCGATGTTCTTAACGTCGATGGATACATACTCGTACCCGGACAGGTCCCATTTCCCCGCCGGCGCCTTTAATGTGATACCGGGCCACGGTTCTTTATGACCGGTTTCAATACGCAGCGCCCCACTTTCGGACAGTGTAACCTTTGCGTCGCTCGTTATAACCGAACCGATATTAAAACTACCGGCAAAATCAAAAAGAACCAGGGACTGCGATTGCTCCGCAGCGTAAAGCGCGTCGGTTCCCAAGATTAGTAAGCCTGAAATGATAATTATATAAACCACAAAGAAGCTTTTCTTGTCCATTATGTCCTCCTTTCAATCGAGAAGCGTAAATAGAACCATTAGATATAGATTACTCCTATTCTGAATTCCGTGTCAGTCCTGGGGACTCCGCCGTAAGGCGTCCTGTGGACTTACGGAGAAGATACCACATCGTCTTATATTTTGGCGACAGACCAATATAGTTCCTGCCACTCTCAAACCGAACAGGCACATCGGCTTTAGCCAGGCCATCAGGCCCTAACGCCTGACACCGCCAATTTCCACTCGGTATTTCTACCGTGCCCTTCACCACTTCAATTTGAACAGGCGCCCCGCCCCAGTTTCGGCCGACAGTACGGCGGTCCTCGGAAAACTTCATACCGGCATTTTCACATCGCCCACAGGCGGTGATAAGTATCTTCCCGCTGCGCAACCAGGATACACCATCGAGCGGGGTAGCTGTAATTACTGCAAAGGCAGGCTCATCGATTTGGCATCGCTCGAACCGAGTCGTGTCTCCTGTCAGAACACCTGCACCGCCCTGGGCAATATATAATCCCTTACCATCTTCAACTGACCATATCAACTCAGTAAAAGACCGGTCTGTCTGCTCTTCGCCGGACGAGGGCCGAAGACTTACATACAACTGATTACTCAGCACTGTCTGGCGTGTCGCACCACAGGCCGCAGAAACAGTATCAAACATGTTACTACCATACTTGAGATGTAGTCGCGCCAATTGACGCACAACATCTGATGACTGACTCAGAACTGCAACCAGAGGTCTCGCAAGTGGCGTAACTACCGCATCACGAAAAATAGCCGCTCCCGCCCGCATAAAGCCCCACTTGGCAGGGTTGGTGTCGATATCAAAGTAGCTGTTCAAGTTCTCTCTGTCCCAATCGTCCGAACTGTGAGAGTAAGTATATAGCCAGACGCCGTCCCAGTCCTGGGCGGCGGCAAAAGAAGCTATCATGGGAACACATTCCGCCTGGGAGTCGAGGGGGGCAGGATGGTTGTATTCGCTGACGGTGAAAGGTTTGCCGAGGAGACGTTTGGCCGCCAATTGAAACAGCGTCGCCTCGGCGGGGTAATCGGTCATCGGTTTTTGTTCAACGACCCAATTATTGCTGTCCCAAGGCCTTCCGGGAAATCTCGGATGCTGCCAGTAAGCATGGGCGTCGATAAAATCCATATCGCTCTGGGTGTAAAGTCCCAAAGGCCCGAAGACAATCGTGCCGGCTACAAGCGCTTTGCAGCCCAGGTCTTTTTTGATGAAGTTTCGCATCTCGTCGAAGTATGCCTTTTCCGTTTCCGCTAAGAAGCACATCCGGTCGAGGGTGCGGATGGGGCTTTCATTGTCGGCGAAAACAGCAACACTTCCGGCCTGGATGGATTCGCTCTTCTGCAGACTTACCCGACCGCCGGGACGAAACTCAACATTGGCAAAGTACACCGGGACCTTGCCGGTGCCGATGGCAAAGCTCAAACGGGCATTGTCGTCGTCAGCTTTGGCAACAAAACCGAATCGAAACGTTTGCCACTTTTGACTTAATTCCACCCCTCGTGACAGGCCAAGATTACTCCAGGGGCTGTGGGCCTGACTGACACCGCAGCTTATCTTCCTCGGCTCATCGGCAGCGGCTTCAAACACAACTGTGTAGTACTGTCCTTCCCTGACAGAAAGACCCTGCTGTTTTAATTGAAGGTGCCATTCTATGCCATCGGCCTTGCCAATATCAATACACAACGCATCCCGGGACTGGTAGCGCAGACGGGACATCGAGGCTTTGCACCCTAAATGCTGCTCCAGGTTCCAATCCTTCGGGATACTTTTACCCGGCGAGGTCGTCCGAAAGTTGCTGTTGCTGAGGAGATTTTTTCCGAGCTGTTCAGCCCCCTCTGCCCAGGTCTTGCGCAGTTTTTTATCTGAGCCGTAGCGTTTTTTAAGCCAGGCATTGAACTTGTTTTGCAGAATATCTGCATAGTACGGGGGAAGTGTCCGCAGCGTGTCCTCGCTGGCCCACATAAAGAAACTGTTTTCATTTGTAATTTCGACTATCGCCACAGCCGGGTCATCGG
>JAUWBX010000021.1 GCA_030609625.1 Phycisphaerae bacterium | reverse complement strand
ATTATCTATTATAAACTGTTTGAAGTATTTTTGCAGCTTTTTGGTCATCGGCCCGACTCTGCCGTCACCTACCGTATGCTTTTCTACTGCGGTTACCGGCATAATCTGCATAATAACGTTATAATAAATAGCATTCTCATCCTGACACCCGACATAATATATTGAACAGCATCTGCAGCAAATTGTTAGGTGAAATTGTCCAATTCTAAAGTGCTATTTTATGCAAGATTTCAGAAATGAAAGTCTGATATTTTATTCCGAGTTTTTTCGCCTTTTGCTTGATGCTCTTTAAATCTTGACTATTTATACGAATATTCAATACCGCATCTTTTCTTCGCCTGGCTATTGCCTGAGAAATTCGTTCCAACTCCTCACTTTCAATATCGACAAGCTCCCCTGCCATTAGAGCATTTTCTATTTCTTTTTCTTGCTTCGTTAATTTAATACTCTTTCTCATTTCGCTCACCTTTTTTATATTCTTTTGTATATTTTCTACTTGGAAATAACGTCTTTAGAAAAATACAGTCCATCTCAACAACATAAGGCACAACCCAAATATGTCTTTTATATCTAAACAACATTATATTTTGTTTTTTTCTGGACGGATGTTTCTTGATACCGACCAATTTAGCGCCAATAATTTCTTCAAATGAAACGCCTCTTGTCCTTTTAAGTCTTTCATTCTTCAATAAGCTCCATCGAATCTCTTTCATCTTAAGCCAATTATATAAAAATACTTTTGTATATACAACACTTATCTCGAAAAATAATCAGTTGCTCTATTTTTCCCGGCATTGCTTTTCGACAAGCTCATTAAAATAATCCATCAGCTTTTTCGTGATTGGCCCGACTCTGCCATCGCCTACCGTGTGCTTTTCTACTGCGGCCACCGGCATAATCTGCATAATAACATTTGTCAGGAAAATCTCATCGGCAGCTAACACGTCGTCTATGTATAGTTCTTTTTCAACTAATTTGATAGAGTTTTTTAAGGCGATTTGGCAGACGGTCTTTCTCGCTACGCCCGCAAGGACAGGCGTTTCAATCGGCGCCGTATAAAGGGCGGAATCTTTGACTAAAAACACATTGCTTATGGACCCTTCGGCTAAGCGATTATCAGTCGTGAACCACAGCGCTTCGGAAGCCCTTTTCTGATGTGCACTGTTTAGCGCAATCATACGCGAGAAATAGCTGGTCGTTTTGTGTCCGCAAGTTGGCTCGCTGGCGTTCTGCCTGAATGGGCAAAGCATCACCAGAACACCTTTTTTATAATACTCGGCCGGGTAAGGCTGGAGCTTCGTGGCGGTGATAAGAAGTGTAGGTTTGCGCTGCTGCTCGGGTTTGGACATCGGGCCGTTGGTAAGTGTCAGACGCAGACGCGCTTCGGTTAATTTATTCGCTCGCAGGACTTTATAGATAGCATCAGTGATATATTTTCTGTCGTATGTGCGATTTATCGACAGGGCACGAGAGCTAAAAAACAATCTGTCCAAATGGTCTTTCAGAGCGAAGACCACGCCGTTGTAACTTCGCATCGTCTCGAAAAGACCTGCTCCATACAAAAAACCGCTGTCGGTTACGGATATGCAGGCCTTGTCGATATCAATTAGTTTGTTATTTAGAAAAACTTTTTCTGCCATGGCTTCGTATTGCGCACATCTCACCGCGTAACATTGGTGTCATTCCCGCGCAAGCGGGAATCTACTCTGCTCTCGTTTTTTTTGGATTCCTACTTGCGCAGGAATGACGAGTAAGCTATTTCTACCGTGCTTTTTGCTTTTCTGCGTTGCTTTTATTCCTGCCAATAGTGCCCTTGCTTTTGTGATAGTCTCTTGCCACTCAGCTTGGGGTTCTGAATCTGCAACTATTCCGCCGCCGGTCTGGGCAAAGGCCTTTTGGTTTGTGATAATAATCGTTCGTATGGCGATATTCAAGCACACACAGCCGTCTATGCCGATAAAGCCAATACTGCCGGTATAAACGCCCCTTGCTGTTGGCTCGGTTTCGTCGATAATTTCCATCGAGCGGATTTTCGGGGCGCCGGTAATAGAGCCGCCGGGGAACATCGCCCTTAAAATATCGCAGAACGTAATTCCGTCCCGAAGCTGCCCGGCCACGGTCGCCACAGCGTGAAAAACCGTCGGATAGCTTTCGATTGTCCTGGTCTGAATTACGTTTCTTGTCCCCGGTTTGCAGATTTTAGCCACATCGTTACGCTCCAGGTCGATTATCATATTCAGCTCGGCCTGCTCTTTTTTGCTGTGAAGCAATTCATTGAAATTTTTCACGTTGATTTGTTTACCCCGGCCTGCATCGTCTATTCGCCGTCGGGTGCCTTTTATCGGCTTGGTTCGGATGAGGCCGTCATCAATTGTTATAAACATCTCAGGCGAGGCGCTGACGATATGAAAACTTCCGCCGTCGATGTAAGCAGCGTAGCCGCTTGGGTTGTAATGGTTTTGCCAGTGCAGAAGCTCTATCGGCCTGGCATCGTAATCACATTCAAATCGCTGTGAGAAATTAATCTGATAGACTTCGCCGTCATAGATATAGCGTTTTATTTTCTCGACCGTCCGCAGGTAGTAATCTTTATTTATATTGCAGCAAATTTGCGAAAAATCTATATTGTCGAGGTCGGCAGGGCGAGGGTGCGGCACGCGGATTTTTGGGGATTCAATCAGCAACTGTTCCAGGGTGGTGAGTTTATCTTCTATCTTCTCGGAATCGTTCGACAACTGCAGAGCGATTAGCCAAAAAGCTCTTTCGATATGGTCGTAGGCGATAAGGCGGTCGTAGAAGCACAGCCGAATCAGCGGCATTTGAAGGTCATCTATAGTCGTTTCCGGGAGCTTTTCAATATATCTGCCCAGTTCATAGCTAAAATATCCAATCCATCCACCGCAAAAGATCCCCTTCGGCAGGTCATCGTCCCCTCCCTTGTCATCGTCCCCTCCCTTGTTATTCCCGCGAAAGCGGGAATCCACTAACCTATATTTATCCAGATTTTTTTGTAGTTTTCCGAATAAGTCTTTTTGTCCCGCTCTGAATTCAAATATCTCTTTCGGCTCGGCGGCCCAGTAGCTGAATCTGTCCGCATCCGCCTTGGCCGGATTGCCGCCGAGAATCGAGGCCGATTTTAGACCGGAAAATGTTTCGCTCAAAGCCGGCAAATCTACGGATGCACAGATTTTTTTATAGTGCAGTCTGCAAAGAATACGTTTATCCCTTTTGGCAACTGTCCCTGTCGTCATTGTAGTTATTCCGCCCAATGTCATTCCCGCGGAAGCGGGAATCCATCCTGTCGTTACTTTTCTGGACTCCTGCTTCCGCAGGAGTGACATCGTACTATTTCTTTATGTTATTCCGGCCTTTTTATGTCATTCCTGTTTCTTTGAACTCGTTTATAATCTTTATCCCTGAAGAAGTACCTATCCTCTCGGCGCCTGCGGCTAACATTTCAAGGGCCTGTTTTGCCGTTTTTATCCCGCCGGCTGCCTTTATCTTACAGTTCGGAGCTGTTTCCTTCATCAGTTTTATATCCTCGATAGTTGCTCCGCCGGCAGGATTCATCCCCGTGCTGGTCTTTATAAAATCGACGCCGCACCTGTCCGCTGCCTGGCAGGCGAATATCTTTTGGTCGTGGTTAAGGGCCGCCGATTCGATTATCACCTTGAGCACAACCGCCGGCCTCATCGACCGGCATACTTTCAGCACCGCCTGTATTTGGCTTTGCAGATATTTTGAGTTACCTTCGATTATCGCCGCCAAATCAGCGACCATATCAATCTCATCGGCCCCGGCGAAAATGGCTTCTTTGGCCTGGGCAACTTTGATTTTGGTCGTCTCGGCACCAAGCGGCAGACTAACTACACCGCCGACGGCAACCTTCGAGCCGGCTAACAGCTCAGCCGCCAAAGCCACCCATCGCCCGTTTACGCATACCGTATGAAACCCGTAGGTCTTTGCTTCCCGGCACAACTGTTCGATTTGCTCTTTTGTCGCCGTGGCATCGAGCAGCGTATGGTCGATACACCCGGCCAATTCCTTGTCCGATATCTGCTGTTCGGTATCGTGCATTTGTTTATCCCGGATAAATCCCCAGGGCATTAACTATGCTGTTTCCGATTCATCCAATGTCCGTTTCCATAATGATTTAACATCTAATTCTTTCGCCCAATGTTCTATATAATCCAGGTCTAATTTCTCATACTGGACTTCATAAACCCGAAGGGCATCGGTAAATTGTTTTTCACTTCCACCACAGAGTTTCGCCCATCTTAACTTGGCTAATATTGTATCTTCGGGGCTTGAAACCTGCATTTCTGTTCCCACAAACTTTTCGCTATACCTGCGTGAAAAGCGTGACCGGTCGAAAGCTTCATTGGATAATATCCAAAAGTCAACCTTGTCACCTGATTTTAGGTCGATAAGGTTGAACATACTTTGCCCGCTAATTGCATCAAGGATACTGTGTTCATCCAAATAAAAATTTGGGGACGGGAAAGCTTCGGCCAGTTCATGAGCTTTTGATTTCTCGATAGCAATGACCATATCTATATCGTGGGTGGCTCTGGGCTGGCCTTGCAAGCTCGAAGCTACTGAGCCTGTTAGCATATATTGGATTCCAGTTTGGTTGAGTGTTTTGATAACCTGTTTTAGTAATTTATGTTGTGACATTTATCGAGACGTTCTAAAAATATTCTTTTCAAATCTTCGTCCGGAAGATTCGGATATCTTGTGTGTAATCCCTGGATAAAAAGCTGGTTGGCAAATTCAGACAGCTCAAATGCCTTGAGCAGTCTTTGTTCAGGCGACATTCCGCGAAGCACTTGAATATATATCTTATGATTTGGACGTTTCTTAATGTTCATAATCTCATCCTTTTAAGCAATGGCGGAAACCCCAAAAATAACCCAAATAACCCATTTATGCAAGGCTTTATGTGAGCCGCAGATTGTCATTTCTTTACGTAATCTTTCTTTTTGAAAAATGCCACTGCTTTTTTCGGGTTGCTGAAGACTTTTGTTGCCGTTTGCGTAACAAAGACCGAAGGACTCTGCTTTGCCGTCCAGATGACGTAAACTTCTTTGGCCGCCTCGTGAGCGTGCTGGAGCTCTCTTTCAACCCCGCTGGATATCGCGGCCCGTCCGTCGTCTAACGTAGGAATAAAGCTGATTATCATATCCGCCTGGTCAATTAGCATAAAATCACGGGCGTATATCTGGCTGTTAATATCACGTTCGATTTGCCGAACCTCGTGCAAATCCAGCCGGACTTTCCGCCCCAACGCCGTTACCTCGACATAGTCCAATCCTTTTTGGCTTGCTCGCCGGGCCTTTTGCGGCAGATACGATTCTTCCAAATCGCCCGGGTCAAAGCAGATAAATGTTTGCTTCATCAATTGCCGAAATTCGTCAATTTCATTCTTAACATCTTCCATATCGCCGACTGCGGTCATAGGAAAACTCAAATATGCCTTTTTGATTTGACCGTCAAAGATAATGCCGTAGAATGTTTCGGTGGTTTCGGCTTCGGTGCCGCGGGCAAGGCAGTAGAAGGGAATCCGTTCGTTAATACCTTTGCACAGCATTTCCGTGCTGATAATCTCTTCTTCCCGCCAGACAATCAGATCTTTCAGCGTGTGTTCGGCGGAGTGTTCAGCGACAAGCCGGGTGTGCAGTGCGATTACGCCGTCAATCAGGCAGATATACATATCGGCGTTGAGCTGACGCATCTGGTCGAAATCAACCGCCGGAAACAGTCCGTGCCGCCAGCGGAAGGTTGCGTGAGTATTGACTATCAGGTTGGGGCTCTTTGCGGCTTTGGCGATGATGTCTTTGAAGACGCTTCGGCGCAGTGAGCTTAGCCTTTTCATCGGTATATCTAAGATTTTGCCGGGCGGAATATCTGGCGCCTCGGCGTACATCCGGTCGCCGACATTACACAGCAGCGTCTCTTGTCCTCTCTCGCCGGCGAATTGACATACTTTCTCAAGATAGCTTTTCTTGTCAACGCCAACCATTCCGGTAACAACGACTATCATCAAACAAGACTCCAGACTTCAGAGATTTTTCAACCTTTGTTCTCTGTCGTAATCTTTCAGTGCCGCAATCAGTTCGCTCATATCACCGGCCATTATTTTATCCAGGTTGTAACGCGATGAGTTGATTCTATGGTCGGTTACACGATTTTGCGGATAATTGTATGTTCTGACTTTTTGAGACCTGTCGCCTGAGCCAATCATCGTCTTTCGCTGCGAGTCGCGCTCGGCCCTTTTTTTACTCTGGTGATATTCGTAAATCCTGCTTCTTAGCAGCCGCCAGGCTTTGGCACGGTTTTTGTGCTGGCTTTGCTCTTCCTGCATGCTGACCGTAATCCCCGTTGGGATATGTTCGAGCTTGATGGCACTGCTGATTTTGTTGACGTTTTGTCCACCCGGCCCGCTTGACCTGCTGACATGCTCGACGACATCATCAGGGGCTATCTGGATATCGAGTTCTTCAGGCTCAGGCAGTACTGCCACCGTTGCGGCTGATGTGTGAATTCTGCCCTGCGATTCGGTCTCCGGAACGCGCTGGACGCGGTGGCCGCCGCCCTCATAGCCCAATTCAGACCAGACCCCGGGGCCCTTGATATTGAATATGGCCTCACGAAAACCGTTTTTTTCTGATACGCTAAAGTCGAGTTGTTCAACTTTCCACCTGCGATTTTCAGCGTACTTGACATACATATTGTACAAATCACGCGCGAACAGGGCCGCCTCTTCACCGCCGGTACCTGCTCGGATTTCCATTATGACCGAGTCGATGCCCATATCGTCGGCCATTACTAAAGTGTTTGTAATTTCCTTGAGCAGGGCGCTCTTTTGGCCTTCGAACTGTTGGAGCTCTTCTTTTGCTAATTCTCTGAAGTCTTCATCGGCGGTACTGTCGGCTAATATCTGCTCGGCCTCTTCAATGCCGGCTGCTGTCTTTTTGTACCGGCGATATTTTGTAACTATTGCTTTGAGTTTGCCCTGTTCTTTGGATAGCGCTATCAGCCTAATTGGGTTGCAGGCAATCTCCGGCTCGGCAATCTGATTTCCGATCTCGTTATAGCGAGCCTCGATTTCGTCGAGTTTTGTCAGTAAACTATCTTTCTCTTTAGCCATAAAGCAACCTTCTAAAAGCAAAAAATAGCGAATAGCAGATATGAAATTCGAGGCAATATTAAGTGAGCTAAAGTGCCTAAAGTGTAAAGTGCCTAAAGTTAAAAGGAATGAATAATGAATATTCAACAAGGAATATCAAATGTCGAATATCGAACTATTCTATTCCCATTTCCTTCATCATTCATTATTCCTTGTTCAATATTGGATATCCTTTTTTCTAACTTTAGCTCACTTTAGTTCACTTTAGGCACTTTTCACTATTCGATATTCGAGTTTATCCGCTACACGCTATTTTTGGTCTTTTTTGGTCTTCTTGAAGTAGCTTGTGCCGTATTTCTTTTGGAACCGTTCTATTCGCCCGGCTGTATCGACATATTTCTGCTTGCCCGTATAGAACGGATGGCACATCGAGCATATCTCTGCGTGAATTTCTTTTGCCGTACTGCTGGTCTCGAATGTATTGCCACAGCCGCAGTGGACCATCACTTTATCGTACTTTGGATGTATATCTTTTTTCATAACTACTCAGTTCTCCGTCCCGAAAAAATCGGGACTACAAAGGATAAAAGTACTCCGAAATACCTTAAACCCAAGATTCTAACAATATTAATGTATATTTCAACAGAAATTTTTTGTTTTTTTGTTTAGGGGGTGCCCACGCGAGGAATGCTTTGTTCTTTATCGTCTGCCCTGCCAAGCCTTGACGAAGTATGGGGTCTCCGGCCGGGGGTGCCCACTCTATAAATTCTGTTTCCTCTATCCCAAATTTATTTGGCGGTTGCCTCCGGATAACTCAATTCTGGATGAGCTTCTTTTTTAGCTTTGGCTTTTGGCGCCTTGTTGAACGTTACATTCACTCCCTCCGAATGTGGATAATCAACAGTCTTGCCACTTAGTAGTTCTTCTACTGTAAGGATTTGCATTGTAGCGTGCCTGGTTCCCCAAGGCGACTTGTAAAATCCGGCGCTCGCTGCTTCAGCCCGCATCGCCTTTGTTGCTTTTTGCATACAAATAAACACTCCGATTTCCGCTTTTTCACGCTCTACAACGCCCCGCAAATCTCGAACGTGTGATACTGACACATGTCCGGACTTCACGGAGAATACGATTTGCTTAGTTTTCGCTTTTTTGCTGTCAGCTTCATCGTGGAAATAAAGCCGACCATCAATTCCCTTATCTGCTCCCTTCTTTTGTTCAACAGGCCGAGCATCTACCAATCCCAAGGCCCACCATTGAAATTGGTATGGGTCTTCATCAGCAAGCGTCTGTGCCCCCGAAAGGTCTTTCGGCTCACCGACGACCTTATACTGAGGTTTCGAGCCTGGTGCCTTATAATGTGCCCATGCATCAGTTAAACGGTGCTTTATAAGTGTAATTGCCAGGTGAGTGATGTCGATACCAATCCAACGTCTCTTTAGACGCTGTGCGACAGCAATTGTCGTACCGCATCCACAAAAGGGGTCGAGAATAATATCACCCTCGTTACTACTGGCTGTGATAATCCGCTCTAAAAGTGATTCTGGCTTTTCGGTTGGGAACAGTTGCTTGATAGGGGGTACACGCCCAATCTCCCAAACATCGTCTTGCCGGACTCCTGCCGAAGCCTTATTCGCAGTTTTGGAAGGCAAACGACGACCTGACTTGTCATAGCCGGAGACAATCTTGGCTGTCCCGAACCGTTTCAGTGTCGAGGCCGTGCGCTTCATGAATAGCTGGTTAAAAGTCCTTTTACGGCTTTCTGACCGGGAATAAAAAAGAAGTACATCATGGTTTCTTTGAAAGCTATATTTTCCGGCAGGCCACTTCCGATAATGCCAAATGACCTCGTTGCAGAAATTGCCGGCGCCAAACGCTGCGTCCATTAACATCTTCAAGTAATGCGATGCTGTCGGGTCGCAATGCAGGTATATACTCCCTGTATCCTTCAAGACTCGGCGGAGCTCAATAAGCCGAGGCGCCATCATCGCGAGATACGCCATTACATCGTTTTCGCTAAGATATGTTCTGAACGCGAGCATGGCTTGCGCAACCTTGCCGCCTCTTTCCACAACTTCATGATACGACGCAGCAGCGGCCTCGTCCCATCGCCAGGTATCCTTAAAGGCCCTAATTTGAGCAGTTGAACGACTACCGTTTTGCTTAGCAAAAAGCACGTTATAGTCTTGATTGCTCTTGAACGGCGGGTCCAGATAGATAAGGTCTATCGTCTCGTCCGTTGTGTACCGCCGAAGAATATCAAGATTATCGCCGTAATATAAAACGTTTTCGGTCATGCAATATCTCCGTCAATAATTCGCCCTCTTGTCCTCGACTCCGATTGGGAAGCAGGAATCCATATTTAGCCCCGCGTTTCACGCGGGAGGTTTTATTTTATCTCCAAGCACTAATGTGGTATTTTTTAGTTCCGAAACGTAAGGATCACTTCTTCACGCATACGGTGCTGTAGTTCCGTTCCAGATTTTTTGTAGTTGGGGGGAGGTAGATAACGATGTTTTTCAGGTAATATTCTGCGGATATCGGATTGCAACGAAAAACCATGCTCAGTAGCCAGATATTTAATAAGCTTAGAGTTTTTGACAAACACACCTCGAATTGTTGAATCTCCGATAACAAACACAGCCCGTCCATTCTTTGCCAACACTCTCTTAATTTCCGACATAACCGCATCCATATCATAAGCGTATTTTAACAGTATTCTTTTGGTCCGTTCCGTCAATTTGTCAATACTCCCTATTTCCATAAGAGCTTGAGTATGTTGCTCTTTTTCAGAATCACACCGACACGAAACTTCCGTACCGATATTTGTTGATCTAATATGTCTTATTTCTTTTATCGAATACCCCATCCATACAAGTGAAAGCTTATGTCCTCTAAGATAATCTATCGCATTCAGATAAGGTGGCGAGGTAATAACCATATCAATACTATTGTCTATTAACGGTAACTCACGTGCATCTCCGTCTTGTATTTGTGCCTTTGGAAGATTTTGTTTTCCTTTTTCAAAAGGCGCCGACTTCAATACCTTATTTACCACTTCTTCAAATTTATCAAACGGCTTTATTGGTGCTTTATCATAAACACGGTGTGGCCGACTATGCGAGATGTCCATAGCGAGAGACGCTCCGACTTTTTTTGTTATTATTAGCCGTGAGAAAGCACACCAAAGAAAGGTTTTCGTATTTTCATTTCGAATACCTTTAATTGCATCGGATAGTGCAGCAAGTTGACGTCGATTTATCTTGTCGAACCAGTAGCGAATGAAAGCACGCGTTTCTGCATCTGCGTTTCTAGGGTATGCTTTCCCAACAGTAAGTGTCCTATATCTTTTTTTTGCCCGATCAATAACCGTTTTTGCTTTTAGTTTAACCTTTTCTTTCTCGACATCCGAGCACCATACTTTTGCTATTAACAAAGCGAGCGGATCTCTATCAAATCCAATTGCCTTATGACCCAAGGCCTTGGCTATGACCAAACTTGTGCCTGACCCAACCATAGGATCGAGAACACTAAGAGGTTTACGTTCATCTGTCTTGAGATTTTCCCAAACTATAGCTGGTGCCATTCGTGCAGGAAATGGATGCATAGGATGCTTACAAATGTCATCGACAATTTTAATCATGTTTTATTCTTCGCCTTTTCTTCTGTTTTTTCTTTACCTTTTTATCTTTCTTCGTGCTTTTATCTTTACCTTCTTTCCCTTTGTTTTCTTTTTCTATAAGGCCGGAGTAAATTGAACGACTCCGCAAAGCTTCTGGAAGTCTAGACGTCTGCTGTCCAATCTCTTTAATAATCCTTTCTGGCGGTTGTTCTAGACCTTAAATCAGCGTAGTTGGAGGCGATAAGTTGTTTTTAATTATCAAAAAATACTCGAAATGACCCTTTCAGTGC
>JAUWBX010000319.1 GCA_030609625.1 Phycisphaerae bacterium | reverse complement strand
CCGCATCAAAAAAGCAGTTGGTTTCATGATGATAGAAGAGGACCTGTCGGTCGAAGACAAGCTGAGATTGGTGAAAGACGTCGGGTTCGAGGGCGTCGAAACGCCCACGCATCTTCTCAACAAGAAAACACCAGAGCCGAGGGTCCTGGCCCGTGCCAGCGAGAAAGTGGGTGTCCGTGTGCACGGCGTAGTCAACTCAAGCCACCATGATCTCACAGGTGCCATCGACGAAGCTTCTGTTTACGGTGCGACCTCGGTCCTCTACGTTGTGCGCCCGGACCCTAAAGGCTCGTTCATAGAGAATTACCGGCGCACGCAGGCGACGATTCGGCTGGCCATTCCGTACGCCGAGAAAAAACGCATCCACATTTTGATAGAGAATATCTGGAACACGTTTCTCATCGAGCCGCTGACGATGGCGCGGTACATCGACGAGCTCGACAGCCCGTACGTAAAGGCGTATTTCGATGTGGGAAATGTGGTTCGCTGGGGCTTCCCTCAGCACTGGATCGAGGTCCTCGCCAAACGAATCGTCAAGATACACATCAAGGAGTACAACTTGAAGGTTGCGATGAACGAAGGGATGGGCAAGGGCTTTGCTGTCCCGATAGGGCAAGGCAGCATTGACTGGAAAAGGGTTCGCGAGGAATTGAAGAAAATCGGCTACCGGGGCTGGGCGACCGCCGAGGTGAACGGCGGGGACCGCCGGCGCTTAGCCGAGATATCTCAACAAATGGATCGGGTCCTCGATCTATGAGTGCCCGCGCTACATAAATGATTTTCGAGGAGCACGCTGCCAATGATATCGAAATACCAGGTTGTTCTATCGGTTGTCTTTATAATGGCATTGACCGGCACCTGTACCTGCGTCTCCTGTGCAGGTAGCACAGGTGCAGGCACCGCTCGGGTTAGGGCGGAATCGCATCCGAAAGAAAAGAGTGAAGTTGTACGAAAAGGCCTCATCCTGGACCTCGACGCGGACCGGGGGGTCAAAGTGGTTAACGGACGAGTCGCGTCCTGGAAAAACCAGGTGGACTGGAAGGTAAAAACCTTCGTAGCGACGAGAGACGCTAAGCACAAAAATGGTACCGGACACCCTGCCCTGAAAGAAAAAGTGGCAGCCATTGGTGGTCATAACACCGTTGTGTTTAAACGACAGGAGCTTATCAATAGCGATGAAGACGCCTTTGACCATCTTATAACCGGCAGTGGCTACACGTGGTTTGCGGTGATGTCGGTTTACTCCCAGGTATCCGGTCTCAAGGACGTGAATTCATTCTTTGGGAACTTGAGAAATGGTGGAAAATATGAAGGGTTCTGGGCGGGGCTAAAAGACGACAACACGCTTTGGACGGGTTCTCGAAATGGCATCACCTTTGGCCGGTGGGATGAGAACAACCCTCAAGTTCCTGGTCCTAAATTAGAAGAGAATCGCTACTACGTAATCGCCGGTCGCATGGGCGCCGGCACTGGGAAAGTTACCATCAAGCTCTTTGTCAATCCCGAGCAAGTCGGGAAACCGGTGGCGTCCAAAACTTTCCCCGTCAATCCAAAGGCGAACTCGTCCAAAATGGCGATTGGACAGGAACGTGATGCAACGAACCATCCGGGCCATGAGTCCTTCGACGGTGAGCTGGCCCGCTTACTCATGTGGGATCGTCCGCTGAGCAGCCAGGAGTTTAAGAAAACATTATCTTTATTGAAAAAAACTTACGTGTTGTTACCCTGAATGGTTCGGCAAGCTCACCACGCAGAAACCTCATCCTGTGGCACATAAGGACTTGTAAATAAATTGTCTTCCATTTTGGCTGTCGTCAGACAAGTTCGGCTGGCGGCCTCAGCCCCGTTAGAGCCTTTTCCTTTCGGGCCTCTAACGGGGTCAGCAAAACCCTGCTCGCCGGCAGGCAAGTCGGACTACCAACCAGTCCTTCGACTTCGCTCAGGATGGTGAGCCTGTCGTCCTTGGGACTCCTTACGGAGAACCATAGTCCTGCGTTTTGCTTCCTTGCCAGCCTTGTCCTCGCTGGAGCCAAAACGAAACTCGCCTGCCGGCGGTCAAGACCTAATTTCTTTACCAATCCTAAGGAGAATCAGACATGCATCAGCCAAACCTGGTTAGAACGCCTGTCGCGTCCTTGTTCCGCCAGGCAAGTTGCGACGGGCTGGTGACTTCTGAAGGCGGCTCGTCATAGACGGCCGTCTTCCCTGCCGACCTTCTTCAACGTAAATAGTTTTTTGGATAGTACTGGCTACCACAAAGACCATGGCGCTCTCATTGTTCTTGCGAGCATCCTGTTGGCCTTGTCGTCATTGTGAAATTGCTCATTGTCCGGGTCCCATCGTAGTTTGCGTCCTAACCGCAGACAGATATTACCGGCGTGACAAGTCGTGACCGAGCGATGCGAGACTTCGGCATTGGATATCGGCAGGCTGCGAGTCTTGACGCAATCGAGAAAATTGCGATGATGGCCTGTCATGTACGCATAGCCTTTCTGCATAAAGTTGACCTTCTGCATAATAGCTTTGCTCGATGCAGTTATCTTGCCGGTGTCATCGACGCTGACCCAGCCTTCGGTGCCAACGAATTTGTTTCCTCTGGGGCCTCGGCCTGGCTCGGTCTCGTCGTGATAAATCATCTTTACACCGTCGGGATATGTTGCAATTACCTCGAAACGCACGGGCGTATTGAACAGACCGTCCCTGGGAAACTCGGCCCAGCCTTCGTATTCTGTAGGGCCTGTGTATTGACTGTCATTCGCCCACTGGGCCAGGTCATTAAAGTGCGCTCCAAGATCGGTCAATTGTCCGCCGGAGTAATCGTATAACCATCGAAAACTTCCGTGACATCTTCTGGGCGTGTACGCCTCAAAGGGGGCGGGCCCAAGCCACATATCATAGTCAAAGCCTTTCGGAACAGGTTCAGGCTTCTGTGGAGGACATGTCGGGCCGTTATGGTAGTAGCAATGCAGGGTATGAAGCTTTCCGAGTCCCGACTTGTCGGGACTGCGAGCGATGTCCACAGCAAAACGAAAACAGCCGTTGCTGCGTCGTTGGGTACCGGACTGATAGACAGTTACTAATCGCTTTATCGTATCAGCGACGGCCCTGCCTTCGGCGATGGTCAGGGAAATCGGTTTTTCGCAATAGATGTCTTTGCCGGCCTTTGCGGCTTCAATGGAAATAATGGCATGCCAGTGGTCCGGCGTTGCTATCAGCACCGTATCAATGTCATCGCGAATGAGTATTTCGCGAAAATCGTTGTACGCTGCACAGTCTTTGTTGCCGTAAGTTGAATCCACTGCGTCTTTTGCCTTGAGCAGGTGGTTCGTATCGACATCGCAGACAGCCAGCATGCGCAGGTCATCACAGGTAAGAAAATTCCGCAGATTGTGCATACCCTGACCGCCCAGGCCAATAGCGCCCATCGTAAGCCGCTCACTTGGGGTAATATTGCCAGCTCCGCCCAAGGCCGACGAGGAAACAACATATGGGAAGCCTACTGTTCCCAGAGCCATGGCGGCTGTCTTTCTCAAGAAACTACGGCGGTGGATGTTCCCGGCTTTCATAAGAAACTCCCGACACTCCGAAGGATGCCTTTCGGCACTACTCCTCAGTCAAGCAAAGCAGGCTGCCATTTTCCATTGAAACATAGAGTCGTCCATTTATGCGACTATTGTAACAAATACACTCATCCGGAACAAAGAACTTTAAATCTCGAAATTCCCTGTTCGAAATTCGATTTTGCTAAATACCGTTAGAACAATATAATTAGTTCCTGTTGCGGAAACAGTATTTGTCATTCCCGCGGAAGCGGGAATCCAGCTTTTTCGTTCTGGACCTCTGCTCCCCGCTTTCGCGGGGACAAGTTTACCCCTGCGGAGGCAGGGGCAGGGGTGACATCGTCGGTTTTTGTTTTCCGCAACAGATACTAATTACTCAACTTGACTGACTTTTAAAGTGTCATGCTGAGCGAAGCGAAGCATCTGGTCTTATTGATCTTTGAATATTAAATGGAACATTCCTGCATAAACAAAGCAAGGAGGTCATTCCCGCCCCGCATCAAAGTGCGGGATAAACTCCAGCGGGAATCCAGCCGTTTTATCAGCGTTTTCTGGACTCCTGCTCCTTCGACTTTGCTC
>JAUWBX010000501.1 GCA_030609625.1 Phycisphaerae bacterium | reverse complement strand
GAAGATAAAACAGCCTGGTGAGATATTAAACGCTCCTCCAAACGCATATTAACATGGTAGGTCCAGAGTATCCTGCGTCGCTTAATACAAGACTTTATAAAATTAAGAACATCCACACTCATGCTTATCTTTAGATAATGCCCTAAATCACCTGTATATGTCTTTATTCTATTTGATTAGTACTTTTTGTCAATTACGTTTGTTCATCCGTTTCGCCCTGTATTTGGTCGAGCTGCATTCCGAAGCGGTCGAGCTTTTTCTGGCCTTCTTCGTATTGACTGTAGGCGTTTCGCAGGTGTTTGCCGAGGACTTCCCAGTTGCTTCCGAAGTCGCCAAAGGAGGCGTTTAGCTTCTTTAAGTTCTGTCGGATTTCGGCTGCCTGTTTTTCTATTTGCAGACCGTGCAGGCCCATCGCCACCGTCATCAGATATGTGTATAAAAGGTTCGGCGATACCGGAATTACTTTTTTATCAAAGCAATACTGCAAAATATCGTGTGTCTCGCCGGCATATTTGACTATCGTTTCGTAATAAACGTTCTCGGCGGGTATGTAACAAAGCGCGAAATCCAACGTGCCCTCAGCAGGCCTGATGTAGTCGGAGGCAATTTTGTCGATATGAGCAGTTACGTCTTTGAGGAACTGTCTGCGAAGTTTTATTTTTTCCTCTTCGGTCTCTGCCTTTACGACTTTCTCGAAGCCCGGCAGCGGGAACTTGGCATCGACGGGCACCGAGAAGTCAGTTAGTTTTATCAGGGCATCGACCATTTTGCCGTCTTTGAAAGTGTGCTGGAGTTTGTAGCTGTCTTTGGGCAGGATATTTGCCAGAAGATTTTCGAGCGACCATTCGCCCATTTGGCCTCGCAGCTTGGGCGAGCTTAAAATATCCTCGAGGCGTCTGACTTCTGACCCAATCTGCATCATTTGTTTATTTGTACCCTGCAGCTCGCCGATCTGCTTGTTTAGGCGGTCGAGAACTTGCTGGCTGGCCTGCATATTTCGGCTGATATTGGTTTGGCCGTCCAGCAGCGATTTCTGCAATTTGTCTTTAGTATCTTCCTGGGCGGCTTTGAGTGCCTCCAACTGTTGTTGCAAAAGGCCGATAGAGGCCTGTTGGCCTGCCATCTTCTCGGCGTTAGCGGAATTGGAACTGATAAGCCAGACCAAAAGCCCTAATACAACCAAAACCAAAACAGTAATTACGACAGTTAAAATTGGTTCCATCTTTTTGTCCTCAAACAATTGCTTTGATTATAGATTCTAAAGGGCTGTTCGTCAAAGACCAATAGCAGCCGCTGAACGGCAGAAGAAAAATATTGATATGTAAGCTGGACCTTTGTATTGTCCTGAGGACAAATAATAGAACCGGCTATGCTTGAGCTATTTGCGATGGAAGCAATAGAATCTGTTATATTTGATTGGGGAGGTGTTCTGATAGATGACCCCACACCGGGTCTGATGCGGTATTGCGCACAAGCCTTAGCTGTGTCGAAGGAAGACTATATAAAGGCACATAGCAAATTCGCAGAGGATTTCGAAAAAAACTTAATCAGCGAAGATACATTCTGGGAAAGAATATGCGGTGAGCTGGACGTATCTAAGCCAAAAGTCCCCTCGTTATGGGCTGATGCTTTCAAATCTGCTTATGTGCCCAGAGAAGATATGTTTACTGTGGCTGCCCGGCTACGAAAAAACGGCTACAAGACCGCGCTTTTATCCAACACCGAAGCGGCGGCGATGCAGTACTTTTATCAGTTGCAATATAATATGTTCGATGTATTGGTCTTTTCGTGTGCCGAGGGGACAAGAAAGCCCGAGAAGAAAATCTATGAACTAACAATCCAAAAACTCGGCTCGCGACCCGGACAATCAGTATTCATAGATGATAAGCCGGAATATATAAACGGCGCAAAAGAGGCAGGGCTAAATACAATTCTTTCCAGAAATGTTGAGCAGGTCAAAAATGAATTAGTCGGTCTCTTTATCAATACAGATTAAGCAGAGAGAGTGAGCAGCGGGGCAAAACTATGGCGAATTATCATCTGGTAATTTTGAAGAAGCCTTATCTGGATGCGATTTTAGAAGGTCATAAGCAAATCGAATCGCGTTTTACCAAGACAAGACACGGCGCTTTTGGGCGGATTTTAGCCGGCGATAAATTATTTCTTAAGGTAAGCTCCGGACCTGTCTGTGCGACAGCGACTGTTACAGCGGTTAAGAATTTCGAGAACCTGACGCCGGGACAAATAATCGAAATAAAACAACGTTATAATCACTATATCAAAGGCAGC
>JAUWBX010000195.1 GCA_030609625.1 Phycisphaerae bacterium | reverse complement strand
CTGATTTACTATTTACTATTTATTATTGACGAATCACGAATCTGGGCCTGCTGGGCCTTATAGGCACGTAAATGCGAGAATGCGTTTATGCGTAAATGGGTGGATGGGCGGTTTGGGTGGTCTTGGGCTTCGGTGGACATTGGGAGTTCCTCCTGATTTACTATTTACTATTGGCTATTTACCATTCACGAATCACGAACCTTGGCCTTCTGGCCGTGCCGGGCTGAGGCGAAAAAAAGTAGCGCCTCTATAATTAGAGCTACCTGCGCGTTTGATACGAAAAAAGTCCTCGATTCCTGGTTCGGGATTCTCGTAACTCTATGTCAGTAAAGCAGTTATAAAATTTTTGAAAAATTTGATTTTTGCTTTTAGGTATCAGCGTTTTTGGTTGATTTTTTAGCCACAGAGAGCACAGAGAATTCAATAATATTTAGCCACGAATTGACACGGATTAACACGAAGTTTTTTTAGACAGGATTGACACTTTTTTTTAGACACCCCCGACAGAAAGTCAAGTGAGCTAACATCGAGGGTAAACTCCGGGCACAGAGGACTCAGAGAATTCAATAATATTTAACCACGGATACCTATTACCTAAGGCACAGGGGCATAAATTACACAGATTGCACGGATTTTATGCTAACATTATACTAATCTCAACATATTCGGAAATCGGTAAACATCCCCAATAAATCGGGTTATTGTTTTAAGAAAACTACCATCCACTTTGCTGTTTCTGCAAAATATTTCTCATTTACAGGAACTTTCTTCTTGATTTCACTTGCCTGGCAGTTGATAACGAGTGTTTAAAAGTTGGCGAGCAAATAGTATTAACCAATGAAAGAGATGCAGAAAATGAAAAAGACAATTCTAAATGTATTGATATGTTTTTCGATATTTTTTGCTGGATGTGCTGGCCGTGAGGCCAATCCTGTCCCTGTGTACCTGCCAGGTGACGAGAAACGAAGTTGCGAAGGGCTTAAAGCAGAAATAGCCCAACTTCAAGTCGATATGGCAAGGTTACTTCCTAAAACAGATAAAGGCCTAACGAACACACTGTGGGCAGTCGGCGGTGTTGTTGCGATTGTTCCATTTTTCTTTATGGACTTAAAAGATGCGGAAAAAATTGAGTTCGACGCTATGCGCCGACGACATAACCGTCTGCTCGTCTATGCAGCAGAAAAAGGTTGTGATATGAGCGGAGTCAGAGCCGAAAAAATACCTTCCGCTGAAGAAAGCAAAAAAGCAAATACTGAATCTTCTAAGAACCTGTCCGAAAAATATGTACCAGTAGGTGATGAGCTTGTGTATGATGACGCTACCCGCAAGGGCTCTATATCTGTGCAAGGGAAAGGATTAGAAGCCAGGTCTTGGATGATAGAAAAAATTGGAGAAATCGCTTCTTCAAAAAATATCCGTATCAAAGCCGGCACAAATCCTAAGGCTGGTTATTACCGGGTAACAGATGAAAAAATTCAAGATGGAAAATATACTATAGAGTTCGAAATAATACCTTGATATTGGATACACGTGGATTGTTTTCCAATACCGAAAGCTGAAATGAATAAAAGAAAGGAACAGTTGCAAAGTTGAACCATTCACGCTTTTCCTGCTCAGCCTTGGTTGCGGTGATGGCGAGTCAAAGTGGTGCGAAATATCGCACCCTACGCTCTATTTGATTCGCCTTCGTTGAAGCTATTTCAATAGATTCCTCCCATTCGACTATGCTCAGGGCAGGCCACTTCGGCACGACAAAGTCGTGCCTTCGGTCGGAATGACAGAAAGTTTCGGCAGGATTCACCAAAGGGAAAACCTTTATTTGTCGGGCTTTGATTGTTGCACTTATTGGTAGGCCGATGGTATGATGTTGGAGCGAGTCAAAGTGGTGCGAAAAATCGCACCCTACGCTCTATTTGATTCGCCTTCGGCGAAGCTATTTCAACCGATTCATCCCATTCGACTATGTACCTTAGACACAAGCACCTTAGGCACAAGCTCAGTGTAAACTTCTGCGCTCGGAACGGCCCGAAGCACCACATTTGGTTCAGGACAGGAAGGAAGGAGTCGGGGGACGTTGGGAACCCCCTGCGGTGCAGGGGGCTAAAAATTTGGATTCCTGCTTCCGCAGGAATGACATTGTGGCGTCGTCCCTTCGACAAACTCAGGACAGGCGTGCCGACGACGGCTAAACAATGACCCCGCAGTTTATTTCGTGGTTTTTCTCAGGCGAAATAATCTTGAAAACCATCAACACTCAGATTATTATTAACCCATAGTGCTGTAAAATTATGTAATCGCATATAGCACCATAAGAACAGGAGAAATGAAATATGACAGATTATGAAGCAACGGTGGACAGTTCAGATTTCAAAGACAGGAAGACAGGACTTGTGGTATTCGGAATCCTAAGCATTATTCTTGGCGGGTTTTGTGCGCTCATGGTGCCTTTGATGATACTTGGTATGATTGCATCGAGAGTCCTTGATAACAGCGCTGCCGCACCTATGAGTCCTGCCATGATGATTCCCGGGGTTCTGCTCTATGTACTTGCGGCTGTTTGGTTCATCTGGATGGGTATCGGTTCGGTTAAAGCCCAACGGTGGGCAAGAGCACTGATACTGGTTTCTTCATGGCTCTGGCTCATCTGCGGCATAAGTGGACTTTTTTTTATGCTGCTGCTCATGCCTGATATGTACGAGAAGATGGGGGAGAGCGGGCAGATGCCAGAAGTGGTGGCCCGCATTATGAAGTACGTCATGATGGCCTTTATGACAGTCTTTTACGTGATTATACCGGCTGTGCTTGTTCTCTTCTATGGGAGTAAGAATGTTAAGGCGACATGTGAGTTCAGGGACCCGCGGGTCCGCTGGACCGACAAATGCCCTTTGCCTGTTCTGGCTTTGAGCTTAATGTTCGGATTCTGGGCCGTGTCGATGCCATTTACAGTGTGTTACGGATGTGCAATTCCGTTCTTTGGATCCATATTGACCGGACTATCAGGCGCAGGGGTAGTGCTGCTTGTCATGTTGCTGGCCGGTTATGTCGCCTGGGGAACATACAGATTGAGTATTAACGCGTGGTGGTGCGCCGTTTTACTGATTATTGCCTGGGCTTTATCAGCGGCCATTACGTTCTCGCGCATAAGCATCCTGGATTTCTATGAAAAGATGAATTTCCCTGAGCAGCAGCTCGACACAATGAAACAGCTTAGTATATCGCAGGATTATATGGTCTTGTTCCTCGTGCTCTGGGCCGCTGGCTTCCTGGGCTATTTACTGTACACGAGAAGATACTTCGTACCTCCTGCTGAGCAAGCATTGTGGGGTGGGTAACTCGTTTACCCACCATTCTCATCTCAAAAATGTTTAGCCAAATTGGTGCGATATATCGCACTACCTTCTGAATCTGCAATTCCCGCCAAAATCTTCTTATCGTTCTAAGAACGGGAAAAGTGGACGAAATCTTTAGAAGATGGGTTGGACTTGAGGAAAGAAAACCCCCAGTAAAACTGGGGGCTAAACAGTATTGAGATTGCTTCGGCCTAAAAGACAGGCCTTGCAATGACATTTTATTTTGGATTACTGGACGAAATCTTTACAAGATGAGTTGGACTTGAGTTGCTGATTCGTGTATTATGGTGGGTGGAAAGAAAACCCCCAGTAAAACTGGGGGCTAAACAGTATTGAGATTGCCCAGCACTAACGCTGTAAGTGCTGGACTTACGCTTCGGCCAAAAGGCAGGCCTCGCAATGTCATTTTATTTGGGATTCCTGCCCATTAAGGAGAACGTAAAATGTCAAATGTGTCTATTGGAGTTAATATGGAGTTTGTGCGGCGTGCCGACAAGCCGTTCGAGTGGGGTGTGGAAAAGGCAGCGGAGTTAGGCTATGAATACGTCGAGCCGTGGGTCCACTGGGGACGGGAGCTGCTCAGTGAAGCTGGTTACTACCAGAGCGTTTCATTGTTGGACGACCCGTACCGTGTCAAGCGTGCCTGTGAAAAAGCGGGTGTGAAGCTTTCCGGCTTATCGTCGCATACGCCGCTTTGTAAGCCGGAGGTGAGTACCGAATACCTCAAACAGGCGATTCGTTTCGCAGCGGAATGTGGCGCTCCGGTGGTCAACACGGACGAAGGTCCGAAACCGGCCTGGACCACGGAAGAAGAAGACCATGTTTTGATGCGGTATGTGCTTAAAGAAGCGTCGGCAGTCGCCGAAAGTCACGGCATTCTGATAGGTATCGAGCCGCATCAGCAGTATAGCCAGCATCCCGATGGTCTGGACAGGATTTATGAGCTGGTTGATTCGCAGGCCATTGGAATCAACTTCGATACGGGCAATAGTTATCTGTGTGGTCACGACCCGATTGAGTGGCTTGGGCGGGTCAAGGACAGGTTGGTACATCTGCACGCTAAAGATATTTCGGTGCAGCAATCGGAAGACGAACGCGGCAAGGTAACAGGAACGCCGGCCGGCTGCGCATGCGGCGAGGGTGTTATCGACTGGAAAAAAGTGGTCGAGGTATGCAAAGGCGCACCGCGTGACATCGTGTTGAGCGTCGAGTGTGGTACTGTGGAACAAGCTGAGCGAAGTATCAGTTACCTTAAAAAGCTGGTGTAGCAGCTTGCAGGTCGCAAACAGACAGATATTTGAATATGAAAAAAGGACGTATTAAACGAAGAGAGTTTTTGCAGAGTGCCGGGCTTGGGGCAGCTTCGGTTTTCTTAGGGTCAGGTCTGGCGGGATGTGCCGGCACGCAGTTTCTTGGCGCAAAGTCCGCACGAAAGCCGAATGTTGTCTTTATCTTCGCAGACCAATGGCGCGCGCAGGCGACTGGTTATTCCGGCGACCCCAATGCCCAAACGCCGTACTTAGACAAACTTGCGAAAGAAAGTATCAACTTTACTAACGCCGTGTCAGGTTGTCCGGTGTGCACACCGTATCGTGCCAGCTTAATGACCGGGCAGTATTGGCTTACGCACGGCCTCTTTTATAACGACAAGCCATTGGATCCGGATGCGATTACCATTGGTAAAGTATATAGCCGGGCTGGTTACGAAACAGCATATATCGGCAAGTGGCATTTGAACGGACACGATAAAAACACTTCTCTCCAGGAGGGCAGGAGCGCCTTTATCCCAGAAGAGAGAAGGCAGGGCTTTAAATTCTGGAGAGTTTGTGAATGCACCCACAATTACAACAAGTCACTTTATTATGCCGATATACCCGTCAAACAATACTGGGACGGTTATGACGCCATCGCCCAGACCCGCGAAGCTCAAAAATATATTCGGCAATATGCAAACGGAACGCCGTTTGTTCTGTTTATGTCG
>JAUWBX010000268.1 GCA_030609625.1 Phycisphaerae bacterium | reverse complement strand
GCCAGTGTTTTTTCCGCTACACTGATGGCGTTCCTAACACCGTGACAAAACCCGCACTGTTCCGCAACTAAAACCTTCATAAAATCACACGCATACACCTGTACCTGCGACTACCTGTGCAGGAAAGCACAGGTGCAGGTATCAAAGCTAAAAATTACTCTACGGATAAAAGTTATTTAAACATGGAATTCTACACCAAAATTCCAATACAATCTACCAAAACTTTTACCGCGAGAATGCTTGTGGATGCACATCCGGCGCCAATCAAGCAGAGGGGACGGCCTGATAAGAAAAAAAATTTCTAACGGGGTTGAGATAAAAGCTCACTGAAGATATAATCGTTCCAATCATCCCTGCTTTCGCAGGGGTAAACTTGTCCCCGTGAAAACGGGGAATCCGAAAAACGAATGGACGGCAAATGCAAAAAGACATAATAAGAACAAAAGGGCACAAGAGCACAAGTACCTTATGCGCTTATGCACTTATAATATGTGCGCTTATGCTGGCGGGCTGTGCGAAAGAGCAGCAATACGGAGCGGTCAAGCTAATCTGCGTGGAAAATATCGACAAGCTTCAGGCAATGGAGGTGGCTGAAGACATACTGGTTAAAATGCACTTTACCATCGAGAAAGCTGATGCCAACCCAGCAACGCTGGGTATCGATACCCGCCGCTGGCGGGGCTTTATAAGAACCAGACCATTATCGGGGGCGCAATTCTTCGAATTCTGGCGCAGCGATAATGTCGGGGCCGGCAATTGGCTTGAAAGCAACCTGCACAGTATTAGAAGAGTTGTAGAATTGAATATGAGCGAACAAGATGAAGGGCCCCCGCAAAGCGGGAATCGGTTATGCATCAATTGCGACGTGCAGATATACAGATTATCGCTGCCTGAGCGCCGCGTCAGCAGCAGCGCACGCGCATACGATATGTTTTCAAAAAGCAGCCCGGCATTGCAGAGGATAGAACTTAACCCTGAGCAGAAAGAAAAGATGGCCTGGATAGATTTGGGCAAGGACACACAACTTGCGGCAGAAATTTTGAAACGAATTTCCTCGATGCTCGATATCGAGAATCGAGAATCGAGTGACGAGTGACGAGATTATGAGAGTATTGATTTGTGGTGGAGCAGGATATATCGGCAGCAATATGACGGCGATGCTTAACGTCGAAGGGCATGAGCCGGTGGTTTATGACAATCTCAGCATGGGTCATAGAGCTGCGGTCGGGCACGCTGAGTTTGTCGAAGGCGATTTAGCTGATTACAAACTGCTTGTTACGACACTCAAGAAATATAATATCGAAGCGGTAATGCACTTTGCCGCTTTCATCGAAGTTGCCGAATCAGTTCAGTCGCCGCTTAAATACTATCGCAACAATCTTTGCAGTACTCAAAATCTGTTGTCGGCGATGGAAGCAGCCGGCGTGGAGAAGTTTGTGTTCAGCAGCACCGCAGCAGTTTACGGCATACCTGAATCTGCCCGTGGGGGAATTACGGAAGATTCGCCGACCAGGCCAATTAACCCTTACGGCCAAACAAAGTTAGCCGTTGAGAGGATGTGCCACTACCAAAGCCAGACGGAAAAACTGCGGTACGCATCGCTGAGATATTTCAATACCTGTGGGGCGGGAAACAACGCCGCTCTTGGCGAAGACCATAGGCCTGAATCACACCTGATTCCGCTGACCATCCAGGCGGCGATGGGAAAACGCAGTGAAATAAAAATCTATGGGACCGATTACCAAACGCCGGACGGAACCTGTATTCGCGACTACATCCACATCGACGATTTGTGCAGAGCACATCTGCTGGTGTTGAACAAGCTGGACCAAAACCGTGAGCTGCTCTATAACCTGGGCAACGGAAAGGGCTTCTCGGTCAAAGAGGTAATTGAAACAGTCAAACGTCTCAGCGGCAAAGATTTTAAGGTTGTAGCTGCGGACCGTCGGCCGGGTGATGCGCCAATATTAACATCCGACGCCACAAAGGCCGGGAACGAATTAGGCTGGAAAACCGAAAAGCCTGAGCTGGAAGAAATGGTCTCCAGTGCCTGGCAATGGCATAACGAATACCCCGACGGCTATCCGGATTAACCAAAAATGCAGTGAACTAAAGTGCCACGTAAGTGTCATTCTGAGCGAAAAAAGCCTTTAGCCCTGAGCGAAGTCGAAGGGGAAGAATCTGGCCAACGAAACAGAGATTCTTTGCTCCACTGCGTTCCGCTCAGAATGACAGCAAAGCTGTCACTTTAGGCACTATAGAATTCAGAGGAATGAGAAATGAGCGAAATGTTTGTCGGTATTGATTTAGGCGGAACGAATATCAAGATAGGCTTATTTGATTCTGAACTAAAGCTCCTCAGCAAGACATCCGTAGCTACCAAAGCGGATATGGGTCCGGAGGTTGTCATTGGCAAGATGGCTCAAACCGTCGAGAAACTTATTGCCGAGGCCGGTCTTTCTCTGCACGACGTCGTTGCGGTCGGCATAGGAACTCCGGGGCCGGCCAAATACACCGAGGGCGTAATAATAAAGTCCACCAATATGCCGACATTCAAAAACGTTCCCATTTGCCGAATGCTCAATGAAAAGCTCGGGGCGCCCATTGTCTTTGATAACGACGCGAACGTTGCCTGCTGGGGCGAATATGCAGTCGGGGCCGGGAAGGGCGTTAAAGATATGGTCTTTTTTACACTCGGTACAGGAATAGGCGGGGGAATTATCAGTAACGGCGAATTAGTGCACGGCTGCGACGAAAATGCAGCGGAACTGGGGCATATGATAATATATCCGGACGGCAGAAACTGTAACTGCGGCCAAAGAGGTTGTGTGGAGGCGTATGCATCCGCCGACTCGACGGCAAGAAGAGCTGCCGATGCGCTCGAAGCCGGAGCAGAATCCAGTCTTAAAAAAGTGTTAGACGAAAAGGGCCAAATAACCAGCAAGGATGTTTACGAACATTTAGCCGACGGCGACAAATTAGCCAAAGAGATAACCGACGGGACAGCCAAGGCACTCGCAATTACCTGCATAAATATGCTGCATACCACCGAGCCGAAGCGAATAGTCTTCGCCGGCGGAATGATAGCTGCCGGCGATGTATTATTGAACCGCATAAAGGATTTCTTTAACGAGTATATCTGGACATTGAAAAAAGAGATGGTTGAGATATGTTTTGCCACTCTTGGTGAAGACGCCGGTATAATCGGTGCCGCTGCACTTGCGCAGCACGCAAAAAACCAAGGCAAGTTAAAGTAACCTGCAGACTACAGCCGTTATATAAATATCATCACCTTTTCCGGCCGTGTGGGGTTTCCATTTGTTTCTGTGCGATATTTCCGGGGGTGTTTTGCTTTGACACAATCGGTTGTTTGTCCCTGGTAAGCTCATAAGTATCGTTGGCAATCGCGGCCTGTTCATTTGTGGGGATGACAAAAACTTTGACCTTACTGTCTTTGGTATTTATTTCAGCTTCTTTTGCGATTGCAGTCTGGTTCGCTGCATAGTCAAGCTGCACGCCTATTTGAGTAACGGCGTTACATATTTTCTCGCGCATAAAGACAGAATTTTCCCCTATTCCACCGGTGAAGACCACAGCATCGACAGTATCCAGAACAGCGGCATAGGCGCCGATGTATTTTTTGATGCGGTAGCAGAAAACATCGATAGCAAGCTTCGCCCTTGGGTCTCCTTTGTGTGCGAATTCTTCGAGGTTTCTCATATCATTCGAGATGCCAGATAAGCCGAGCAGGCCACTTTGCTTGTTGCAAAGCGCTTTCAGTGCCTTTACATCGTAACCTTTATCAGCAAGGTAAAAGAGGATAGCCGGGTCAAGGTCGCCCGAGCGTGTTCCCATCGGCACACCTTCCAAAGGCGTAAGTCCCATAGAAGTGTCAATTGACCTGCCCTGTTTTACGGCAGTAACGGAGCAGCCGTTCCCAAGATGGCAGGTAATGGCGTTTATATCGTATTTTCCTCTACCCATTATGGCAGCGGCACGACGGGCTACATATCTGTGAGAGATTCCGTGAAAGCCGTACCTGCGGATACCATACTTTTCATAAAGCTCATACGGCAGGGCATACATATAGGCAACTTTCGGAATGGTGGCATGAAATGCGGTATCGAAGCAGGCGACCTGTTTTGCGTTGGGGAGTTTGTGCTGTGCGGCCAGGATGCCCGCAAGATTCGGCGGATTATGCAGAGGAGCAAGGTCCGCAAACTTTTCGATTGAGGCAATTACCTTTTCGTCAATGATTACAGAGCCGGTGAACCCTTCGCCCCCGTGAACGACCCTGTGGCCAACGGCACCAATCTCAGAGAACTGCTGCAAAACTCCCACTTCTTTGTTGGCGAGCGTTTCCAATATAAGCTCCATTGCCTTTTCGACGTCTTCGGCCTTTGTCGGTATTGTGTAGGTTTTGCCGTGAAAAAAGTGAGAAAGTTTAGAGGTTTCCTCTCCGATTTTTTCGACGAATCCTCTGGCGAGAATCTCCGCCTCGGGCATCTGGTATAAGTGATACTTGACCGAAGAACTACCTGCATTTATGACGAGTACTTTCATTGTCGGCGATATC
>JAUWBX010000389.1 GCA_030609625.1 Phycisphaerae bacterium | reverse complement strand
ATCGTAGTTACGAAGCTGGCTTGTCTTGTTATGCATAATTTTGCCTTATTGTTCTATCGAACTTCGTGTTATTTAAACAACGCCTCGTGGCACTCTCAAACTTTTTTAGACTGTTACGCTACTCTCGCATGCTTACATCATACCGCCCATGCCGCCCATTCCTCCCATGCCGCCGCCCATGCCCGGGCCACCAGGGCCGCCAGGAGGCATTTCATCTTTTTCCATGGGCTTTTCAGTAACCAGGCAATCCGTCGTCAGTAGCAGGCCGGCTATGCTCACAGCGTTTTGCAGAGCAATTCGGGTAACCTTTGCCGGGTCAAGTATGCCGGCTTTCAGCATGTCCTCGTATTTATCTGCGTTGGCGTTATAGCCGAAACCGCCTTTGCCTTCAGCCACTTTGTTGACTACGATATTTGGGGTTGCCCCGGCGTTGTATGCGATGTAGTAGCACGGCATTGAAAGCGCCTTTGCAAGAATATCGGCGCCGGTTTGCTCATCGCCTTTGAGTTTCAGCTTTCTCACTGCATCAATACAGCGGATTAGAGCTACGCCTCCGCCTGGCACGATACCTTCTTCGATAGCTGCTCTGGTGGCGTGCAGGGCGTCTTCGATTCGGGCCTTTCTTTCTTTCATTTCCACTTCGCTTGCAGCGCCGACATTGATTTGAGCCACACCGCCGGTAAGTTTAGCCAATCGTTCCTGAAGCTTCTCACGGTCATAGTCACTGGTTGTAATTTCTATTTCGTCTTTTATCTGCTTGATTCTGCCGTTGATACCTTGCTGGCTGCCCGCACCTTCAATAATGATTGTATTGTCGTTGTCGATGGTCACTTTTTTGGCCTGGCCGAGCTGTTTTATGCTGATGTTTTCTACCTCGATGCCTAAGTCTTTGAAGATAGGCTCTGCACCTGTTAGTACTGCTATATCCTGCAGCATCGCTTTTCTGCGGTCGCCATAACCGGGCGCCTTGACGGCTGCAACCTGCAGTACGCCTTTTAACTTATTGACCACCAGCGTTGCTAATGCCTCGCTCTCAACGTCTTCTGCTATTATCAGCAATGGCTTCTTGGAGTTTGCAATCTTCTCGAGCAGCGGCACGAGCTTACCTACATTGCTGATTTTCTCCTCATAGACAAGGATGAATGGTTTTTCTAATTCGCAGACCATATTCTCAGTGTCGGTTGCGAAGTGCGGCGAAAGATACCCGCGGTCGAACTGCATACCTTCGACGAATTCGACGGTTGTCTCAAAACTTTTGCCCTCTTCAACCGTGATAACACCGTCTTTGCCGACCCGCTGAAAGGCTTTAGCCATAGTCTTTCCGATTTCTAAATCGTTATTAGCTGATACCGAGGCGATATTGATTATGTCATCGGCTTTGGTGATATCTATCGGTTTTGCCAGCGAGGACAGCTTATCGGTTACCACCTTGGCCGCTTTTTGCATGCCGCGGTTAAGCGCCATGGCATCTGCACCGGCTGCGAGGTTTTTGTATGCTTCTTTAAACAGCGCTTCGGTGAGTACCGTGGCGGTTGTTGTCCCGTCACCGGCGATTTTCGAGGTCTTGCTCGCCGCTTCTTTTACTAATTTTGCACCGAGGTTTTCGTTTTTGTCGATAAGGTCGATTTCTTCGGCAACCGTTACCCCATCTTTGGTTACGGTTGGGCCACCCCAGCTTTTATCGATGACGGCGTTTCGGCCTCTTGGACCAAGGGTTGGTTTTACAGCCGCAGCGAGCTTTTCCACGCCAGCCAACAGGCTGGCTCTTGCATCGGATTCAAATGCTAATTCTTTGACTGCCATAATTACTTGCCTCCTAAAATTGTCTGTCCTACAAGAGATTCAATCGTTAATTTACGCATAACTTATACCAGATGTGCAAAAGATATACCAGCTTTTGTACAGATAGAGGGCTATTTTGACCTGTTTGCGATAAGTAGCTTATTGACAAGCAATTATGGAATTTAAAAATTGACAATAAGACCAGTAGGGCGGGATTTATCAACCGAAAAAATGCCAATTTTGGCATTGAAAGGCGGGGTAATACGCCAAACTGACAGGGACCATCGTATTGTGTATTGCCTCAGCGGCGTTTACAACGCTGCTTTGTTTTGATGGGAATTGCGGATTTGGGTGTTGTATATAGTATAGTAACGAGAACCACTTATGGTGCGTATGTATTTAGCCCGAATTTGGGGTTTTTAGCCCAGAAACCGGCTTCTTTGAAAAATTCAGATGTTTTCTCAGTCCTTGAGAAAGCCAATAGCTAAGATAAATGCCCACAAACGCTGATTTAGTACGCTAAACCGTATCGCAAGCCTAACCGCTTAACATTTAGAGCTTATTAGAATAACCGGGTCGTTATAAGGCCGAGCGAAAACTTGTCCGCCTATGGCGGAGTTCAAGGCCAAGGCGGCAGGCCAAAAATGCCTGGCCGCCGGCAGGCGAGCCTCGCCAGAAGTGGTTTTCTCCACGTTGACCCCATTAGAGACCCATCGGAAAAAGTCTCTAACGGGGTTGAGAACCTTTTTTCACCGACAACGCAGGCATCGGGCTTCCCTTGGGGATAGAGCGGGTTATTTGGATAGGCTCTTATTGCTCTTGGCAGCGCAAGCGACTCAAACAGCCCCGTTACAAGTCAAAAACCCTCATATGAGGCTATCTCGTCAATAGTCGTGATAACCTCACGTTTGTAATGACCAGATGTTTCTATTTTCTTAGTCTTGCTGCCGTTCATTCTGCTGCGATGCACTGGGTGTCTCTTGATAGCTCGGAGAGGGCTCTTGCGAATCTTCCGGCTGCTCAGTACGGTTTTCGGGACGCGATTGCTGCTGGGAGCTACCTTCTTGCCATGACTGTTCTGAACTGCTTTCAGGCCATTGCTGTGATTGGTCGGGTGCCTCAGATGGTTGCTGGGATTCTTTACGGGGCTTGAAAGCGTTGATGATTTTCTCAAATAAGTTCCAGGACATTTTTAACCTCCTTACCAAATTGTGTTTTACTTCTGCTTTTAGTGGTTTTTCGGCCTTTTTATGCACCATAAAGGCCGCTATCACCCTGTTTTCGGCTATTTTTGGCAAAGACTTTATCAGGAAGCAAGATATTTTCGTACCCAATGCCGAGTATGGCTGATGCTTTATTGCGTATCGAGCACGGGAGACGGAAATTGGCTTTGAATTGGGTTTGTTTTTTTCGAGCCTGAAAGCGGTTTCATTTCCATAATCCTTTAGAATATATAAGTTTACGTTCATTCTTGCTCTTCGGAGATTGGGTTTGTTTGGGTTTGAATTGGGTTTGTTTTCACCAAGTGTCCAATCGCGTTTTCTTTCATAATCCATCCTATTATATAGTTTTACGTTCATTTGACTTTTTTGGAAATTGGGTTTGTTTTGTATAAAAAGGGGTGATTTGTAGAGGCATCTCTACAAGTGTAGAGGGAAATAAAGTGCCTAAAGTGCCTAAAGTGAGCTAAAGTTGGAGGACAGAAGCGGGATTCTCGATTCTCGATACTTGATGCTCGATGGTTGTGATGGCTCATTGGTTAATT
>JAUWBX010000203.1 GCA_030609625.1 Phycisphaerae bacterium | reverse complement strand
ATATTGAAAATATATCCTCTTATATCCGAACCATTTTTCGCCTGTATTGCGTACTTATTGCCGACGTTGGCGAGAAAGCCCTTGATTTTCGGGTCAACATTCTCTCTGACAGTAATGGTCCCCCTGTGCCCGTTTAATGCTAGAACATTGCCTTTTGTGGCAAAAGTCCATTTTCCAGTCTGCGTTGCTGTAAAGCGAAACTTCCAGGTCCTGGCACCATCGTAGAACATCTCTGTCGTACGTTTTTCACCGCTGTCGGCGTGGCTAAATGTTACAGTTGCCACAACATCGAACGGATTACCCGAACACGAAACATTCTCCACACCCCATTCCATACATCTCCACATAATCCCGGCCCTATCACCAAAATCCCTGCCCTGACCTCCAACGCCGCCTATACTCTTCTTGGCCCTACTGCCTGTTGCTCTTTTCGGATTTAAGGCTACCGCTTCCACCAATAACCTCAGCGCATGGTTTTCCATCTTGCTTCCCTGGATTTTGGTGTCGTTCCAGCTAATAATCAAATCCTTGCCCGGCATAACAACCATCGCCCGCACCCCGCCATGCCCGAAGCAGCCGTATGTATCTACCGGCACATCCGGCCAATGCCGTGTGCCGTTCCGGGCAACACCATTTGTCCACCAGAGCCAGCTATAGCTGCCAACATGGTCACACTGATTATCCGGGATTCTTTTTGAGCCTATGGAATGCTGTCCCGGTATCATCTGGGCCTTTTGACCAGCCGTCCGTGGAATCGAATTTGGCAGAGGGCTTGCTACCGCCATTGTCGCATGCTCATAACTGACTAATTGTTTATTTTTCCATTTGCCTTTGCGCAAATACAACAATCCAAAACGTGCAAAATCCCGCGGCGAAATCGCCATTCGACCGGGCCTGTCCCTGACACCGAAGGCCATAAACGTCGGATTGTCCTGACACTGAAGAATATCCGTAAGTTTAGTATGCAGAACATCAGCGTCCGCCGTCTCATAGCCAGCGCCATAGACCTTCTTAAACAGCGTGTCCCAGAACAACGCCATCTGCCAGTCGTTGTAGGCATAGGCCGTCCCCGGCGCATCAGTAAGACCGTAGCATGATATCTGGTTCGCGAGGTCTCGCCATCTGATGCCTCGGTCTTTATAGCCAAGGTCCTTGTTAATGTGGTTCAGCCGGGGCTCCCACTTGTTGACCCGCTCGTTAAGGCTGGAAATTTTGCCATTCTCTACGGCCTTGAACAGAAAGTGCGAGTAAAAAGGTTTTGCCGCTGACGCAACGTCTTTTCGCCTGCTCGCATCGCCCCAGGTATAAACCATAACTCCATTCCGCACCACACAGCCGAACCCACCAGTGTAATTGCTCAATTCTTTCAGTTTCGTTGCGTCCAGGCCGACTTGTTCGGGTCTTTTAGCTGCCCATTCCTTCCCCGGATACACCAACTTCGTTTCGGCCGCTTGTATCTCTGAAATTCCCAAACACAAACTAACCAAAAGCCCCACTGACAACATCTTTGTTCGTTTCATTTTTGTCTTTTCTCCTTATTTTCACTTTGACCTTAACGCTCTGTCTGAAGGTTATCTTTGACTAACGATGCATCTAATTTGTTGTGGTCGCTGGCCACATCGGTCAGAACATTATCGGCGAATAGTACACGCTTGCTTGGCTTACCTTCGATGGTTAGCGCCTTTGGCCGGACGCTCGAAAACAGATTACCGACCACGGTAACATCGGATGTGCCGTTGAGGACCATACCGGCTGCCGTCAGGTCACTCGTTCCGCGTTTTACCTTACCGTCGCCGAGGTAGCTGTTGGAAAAGTTGTTGCCGGTAACCGTAATGCGTCCACTGTTTGGCCCGATGACCAGAGCGTCTCTGCCGGAAATAGTGAACGTGTTGGCACTGACGGCGCAGCCGTGCGCATCACGAAGGTCTATCCCACCGGAACTGTTATGCGCAATCACATTGGCACTAAGCGCGATGCCATAGCAGTCCCTGTCGAGCACGATGGCTGTGCCCGCGCATTCTTCTATCATATTACCTGAAACAACCGACCCGTAGGTATTCTCAATCACAACACCGTTACCTAAATGGTCGTCGAGGTTGTTGCCTGTCATACAGAGGTTGAAGCCATCGATGAACCTGACGGCATCGTGGTTCTCTTCAAACTGGTTCGCCGAGACGACAACATCGTGGCAGCCTATCACGTTCAGCCCGGTTTTTTTGTTATAAGTCATCAGCGAATCGCATATCCGCGGGTCCTCGTAGCAGTAGTACAGCCGAATGCCGTCGCCGCCGTGATAGCTGACGGTAACACCATCAATGAAAATTTCGTTTATCCGCCTTGCCTCGATGCCGTGGCCACTTTTTTCGTTGCCGGTGATACGAAAGTTAGCTAACCGAATCCGCCACAACTCAGCCTTTCGGTTATCACCTCCACTTGGGTGCTGAAGTATCAGCGCACTCTTGCCCTCGGTGTTGATGTTCTTGATATGCGTGGCCGTGCCGGCACCTTCAATAAGCACGTCGGGCTTAGTTACTTTCAACGGCTCAATAATTTCAAACGTACCCGGCGGCAGACGAACAACACCACCCTCATCCGGCAGCGCATCTATCGCCGCCTGGATAGCCGGATAACGGCCGGCATCAATAACAGCCCGCGCACCCGGCAACCGCTGAAAAGCCGGATTATTCCGCCGGCCCTGACCACCTGCGATTGTAAAGACGCTCACAATCACCACGGCTGCAATTATCATAACTACTGTCCTGTATGTCCGTTTCATTTTATCTCTCCTGACTAAATCCAAAATTGGAAATTACAAACCCCGCCCCTACTACTCTGCGAAGTAGCTCGCTACATAGCACGAGCCTTCATCAATAATCAATAGTCAATTATAAACAATCGCTAATCAATAATCGATACTTTATTGATCTTTGAATATTAAATGGAACATTCCTGCATAAACAAAGCAAGGAGGTCATTCCCGCCCCGCATCAAAGTGCGGGATAAACTCCAGCGGGAATCCAGCCGTTTTATCAGCGTTTTCTGGACTCCTGCTTGCGCAGGAGTGACAGTATGGTTGTTCCATTACTTAATCAAACATCAATAGTAATATAGGAATTTGTAATAATAACGAAAATAGGTAATGTGATTAAAAAGGTTCCGCCGAAGGCGGTTAATTTATACGATATGAGATACGCTTCACGGCATACAAAGTTTTACCTACAAACTTTCAAATAATCAAGTATCAATATCGTTCAGCCTTCATTGATTGAATGCAGAGCTTCATTAGCGGGCTTTAGGGTCATTAAAATAGGAGCGCTACCAAATCTTGATACGCCGGGCTGGTTGTTCGAGTCCGCCGGCAAGCGCTTTTTTACGAAGCCTCTCGCCGGCGGGAAAAGGACAATGAAAGAAAAGAACCTGAACCACTTTCGGATAATGGTTTAGGGCATCGAGGGCTTTGGCCCATTGGTCGGGATACTTCCGACGTAAGGGTTGGGCCAAATCAAGGCAGATTCCCAAATAAGCAGCAAAGGCAAGTTGTTGAACCTCATTTTCATTTATTATAGTTGTTTCGATATTGGATTTCATCTTTGACCGCAATCGGGTAACCTCTCCGGCAAAGTCGGCCATTGGTAAGACGTTGGCTGGTTTTTCAAGGCGTATCCGATATGCTTTTCGGCCGTTGACATTCAACTTTTGTCCACCGTTGTCAATTATTACACGCTCAGCCAGGTCAATGAGACGGTCGGCAAAGCTGGTAATTGTCTCGTCCATGGGCATATCATCACGCGTGGTGTTGCGATAGCGGTCGATAATATTCCACCTTTGCGTCATCATCCAACGGTATCCCTTGATGACGCCGATGATGGTTCCGGAAGTAGCTGCATTGTTATCAGAGTCCCAGCCGAAGTTGAACGCGGTAATAAGGGTTTTGACGAGACCTCCCTCACCGTAAAGCAAGGCGGCAATAGTGGAAGCTGTATTCAGTTCGTACCCGTTTTTATCGCGCATGGCGCCGCCATGGCGGCTGTAGTTTTGTTTGACAAGACGACGGGTGGCACGCCAATTGTCAGGATATAATTGATGCCACCGGCGGACGTCCTTGACAATTTGCCGAATAGTGCACTTTGGGTCGATGGCGTCCAGGCCGGCATTAAGAATTTTATCCATGTCGCCTGTTATAAAGGCAGTAGCTATCATCGCCGTGAACAACTGCGTCGTTTGTGCAGGCTCAGCATCGATAGTAACACGCGTATAATTTAAACCAATTCCGGCCGCAGTCCGGGGCATCCCGGGAGCAAGCAAACCGAACGATTCACAAATGAATTGGCCTGAGATATTGAAGTCGGCCCATGGGTTAAGCACAATGCTGCCCGTCAGCGGTGGTTCAAGACCAATGTCCATTAACTGGCGTGCGTACTGGTTGGAGCACCAAATACGTTTGTTGATTCGTTCCTTCCATAATTGCACGATAAGATGAGGCGAGAGCATAATCGTATTCTGGCGCTGCATCGCAACGATATAGACCCATTCAAGGTCAGTGTCATCGTCCGTCCAGGCGCCTTCCGGAAGAGCGGGTGTATATTCTTTGACATTTCCAGGCTCGGCGATATATTTCATTTCGTGTTTCAGACCATTAAGGTTACCCAATAGTTGGCCGAGCAATCCCCCACGAATTTTGTCGCGAAGG
The DNA here is from genome assembly GCA_030609625.1 of Phycisphaerae bacterium. Lineage (GTDB taxonomy): Bacteria > Planctomycetota > Phycisphaerae > Sedimentisphaerales > Anaerobacaceae > NIOZ-UU13. The sequence goes on along the minus strand of JAUWBX010000203.1, from coordinate 596 downwards.
CTTTCTGCGGACAACTCAACTGATTGACCGGGTCCTTCGGCGCCGCAGACAATGTCATTTCCGGTTAGGGGGCCAATCGCCAGAAATACACCAGCCGTTATTAAAATCGCCTCTCGAATTTTCATTTCCTGATTCCTGTCAATTTAGAACCTATCCGAATAACTATTTGCTCTTGCCTGTCATTCCTTCGCTTTGCTCAAGGACAGGTCTGAACCCCGATGTATCGGGACTCTTCGTTGGCCAGATTCTTCGGCTTCGCCTCAGAATGACAAAGGATGAAGGTTTATTCGGATAGGCTTTTATTTCTATCGTCTGCCGTCGCTCCACTTATCTTTTTACGAACAAGCTGCCAGGGAGCTGCTTTATCAGGCCTTTCAGCCGTAACGATACCAGGCCTGCATTAACACTTCCCGCCGTCAGGTCGGTATCGTCGATTATCTGCTCTATATGCTGCGGCTCTTTATTGAGGCATTCGTAAATAGTTTTTTCAGGGTCGCTCAGCTTCAATGTTTTTATCTCGAATAATGGCGTCTCCATCTTTTCAGCCACCTTTTTCGCAGCCGTGCTTACGTGGTCTTCCAATTGTTCGCCGATAT
>JAUWBX010000114.1 GCA_030609625.1 Phycisphaerae bacterium | reverse complement strand
GGATGAAAAGGCGATTATCAATATCGGCTCTGTCGGGCAGCCCAGGGACAAGGACAACCGTACCAGCTATGTGTATGTGAATGAAAATAAGGTGCATTTTGTACGGCTCGAATACGATTTTAAAACTACTATGAAAAAGATAATGGCGATCGAACGATTAGACAACTTCCACGCGGAGCGGCTGCAGAACGGAAGATAAACTCGTTTCTCGATACTCGATGCTCGATACTCGTAAGAGATAGAAGATGCAGGATACAAGATTATGAGAATTGCTTTGACTTTGATTGTTGTTGGCTTTGTTGTTTTTTGCGGGTGGCTTGTCGTTGAATCCGGATTTTTTGAGTGCTCGGCACTAAATTCAGGGCCTTGCATTCTTTTGCAAAGCACTACAGGCGACAAAAATAGCAGCGATGCGAATGCCCCTGATGAGGAACCACTCCAGGTAAGAGCGGACGATTCTGTTACTTTCGACGCTGTCGGCGGAGACCCTAAAATCATTACGCTTGGTTCAGTGGACCCTAACAGCGGCTTTAAGTTCCAGTTGGAGCTAAGCTCAAAAGGCGCCGCCATCAGAAAGGCAACTTTCAGTGAATTCGATGACCGTGATTATAAAGACCCTCAACCGTTAGTAATCCTTTCCCCCGTACGTCAGGCCGATGGCAGTGAAATTCTGTCGATGGCAAACAGGAAGTTTGTGCTTGTTGGGCATGGTTGGCAGTTTGCTCTGGACAAATTAAGTTGGAAAAGCTTCGATTTCATAACCGCAGGGGATGGCTCGCAAACGGCTCGCTTCGAAGCGATAATTAAAATCGTAGGTACTGACGAGCCGGTCTTGAAATTGATTAAAACCTATAAAATCATCCCATACAGCTATCTTCTTGAATGCAACATAGCTGTCGAAAATCTGTCCGGCTCCGAACAGAAAGTGCATTTCAATTTAGCCGGGCCGGGCGGACTTGGCAGAGAGGCCCTCAGAACCGATATGAGAAAGGTCGTTGGAGGATTCCTAACATCCGAGGCAGAGGTAGTATCTTCCAGACAGGGCATTGCGTCTGCGATGTTTAAAAGAAAGCTAGGTCTTAAAGATGCTATGACGCAGTACCAGCAGGCCCTGCGAGCAAAAGACCAAGAACAAATCGAAAAGGCCAGGAAGAATTTACGGATAGGAAACAAACTCCCTGACCAATACAAAAACGCTAATTTTCTGTGGGCTGCCGCGGTCAATAAATACTTCGCCGCCATACTGGTACCTCTGCCGGAAGAGGACAAAGAGTATTGCGATTGGGTAATGGATAAAACAGGCCGGTTTCACAATCCCGATGGAGACAGCAGGGCCGACAACGGCGACGAAACAATAGGATTGGATTTGAAAATTGCACCAAATACGCTGACTGCGGCGGGCCAGGCTAACAGCTCAAAAATATATAACTTCCAATTGTATATTGGGCCCAAGGATAAAAGTCTTTTCGATAAAAACGAGCGGTATCGAGAGCTGGGCTTTGTTTGGACGATAGATTTTATGGGGTGCTGCTGCCCCGGCTGGATTATAAAGCCTCTGGCCTTTGGGATATTGGCTTTAATGAAATGGATGCATGGGTTCCCGCCACACAACTACGGCATCGTCATTATCATATTAGTTTTTCTGATGCGGCTTATTATGCATCCGGTTACCAAGAAGAGCCAGATTTCGATGGGCAAGATGAGTAAGCTGGCCCCGAAGGCCGAGGAGATAAAGAAAAAATACGCCAACAACAAGGCTGAAATGAACAAACAGATGATGGCCCTTTACAGGGAGCAGGGTGCCTCGCCGGTTATGGGTTTTCTGCCGATGATGGTTCAGATGCCGATTTGGATTGCTTTATGGAGTGCAGTATATACCAGTATTGATTTGCGCGGCGCGGCGTTTTTGCCGTTTTGGATTACTGACCTTTCATTACCGGATGCTCTTTATAGATTTCCAACGGCAATAATTATACCTTTGTTGGGCTGGAAAATAGAATCGCTGAACCTGCTGCCGCTTTTGATGGGCGTGGCGTTTTATCTTCAACAGAAACTAATGCCGTCCCAGGCGGCGGCGTCCACTAACCCACAGGTCGCTCAGCAGCAAAAAATGATGATGATTATGATGCCGCTGCTGTTCCCGCTGATGTTATACAAGGCGCCGTCGGGAGTGAACATGTATATTATGTCAAGTACCTTTGCCGGAGTCTTTGAGCAATATGTCATTCGCAAACACATCCGGGAAAAGGAACAAGCTGAATCGCAGGGTCTGGTTGCCGTGACGAGCAAGACCGGCGGCAAAGTCAAAAAGAAAAAGCCCAAACCATTTTACAAAACTTAAAGTACCTAAAGTGTGGAGTGCCTAAAGTGCCTAAAATTATAGATTATTTTTTAACTTTAGCTCACTTTAGACACTTCTAATGCCGAATGTATGACTTAAATGACACTATCGTAGCTGTCAGCTCTCCGACCTCAGATAAGAGGGTAATTGTTCGCATAACCGGCCCGGAGACCATCGAGACTTGCAAACAGATTTTCAGCTCACCGGCTAATATCAGGCGAAGGACGAAGGACGAGAAACGAGGGACGAGATTGGTAACCGGCAGTGTTGCCATTGACGCTGAGTTGAAAATTGATGCGCAATTGTATTTATTTTTGTCACCGCATTCCTATACCGGCGACGACTTAGCCGAGATCCACATTCCTACAAATCCTGCTGTTACTGAGGTCTTAATAGGTAATTTATTAGGCAAAGGGCTTAGGATGGCTGGGCCTGGCGAATTCACGGCGCGGGCGTATCTGAACGGCAAAATCGATTTGGCCCAAGCCGAAGCGGTGAACGAAATCATCGTAAGCTCCAACGCATTTCAATTAGCCGCCGCTGAGAAACTTCTTAGCGGACGGTTATCCGAGACCACGGCAAAGGTGCGCTCGGCGATGATGGATTGTCTTAGTTTGACCGAGGCGGGGCTGGATTTTAGTGCCGAAGATATCGAACTGGAAACCGGCGACGAGGTAATTGAAAGACTTCTCGGCGTAAAGAAACAGCTTGAGCAGCTGCTCACCGGAAGCATCAGGTACGAGTCTCTAATTGATTTACCGGCGGTGGGGATCACCGGTGCTCCCAATGCGGGAAAGAGCAGCCTGCTCAATAAACTGCTCGGCAAGGAAAGAAGCATCGTCTCGCACAAGCGCAAAACCACCAGAGATGTGCTGACCGCTCTGTGCACATTGGCGCATTGCAGATGCGTCCTGTTCGATTGTGCGGGCCTAACTCCGTCGCTCGTCGCTCGTTGCTCGTCGCACGGGTCACGGGCCACGGGCCACGGGCCACGAGATGTCCTTGACGAATTGGCACAACAGGCGGCAATTGAGGCGCTGCGAAACAGCGCTGTGGTTGTGTTCTGCGTTGACATATCAAAAGCCGACTGGTCTGAGGATATCTCAATACGTGAACTCATATATTCGTCGTGCGTTGAGCGTGATGCGTATTGCGTGAAAGAAAATACGCAATACGAAATACGAAATACGAAATTGATACCGGTTGCGACAAAGTGCGATTTGCTTTCTGAACAGGTTCTGTCAAATCGCCTTGCTGAGCTAAATAAGTTATTTGACGCTGATTTTTTAGCCATAAGTGTGGAAACCGGTGACAGCATAAAACTTTTGCGAGAGAAGATTGACAACAAAATAATTGAGATAACACTTGGAAGCCTGAGTCGGGAAACGCAATACGCAATACGCGATACGAAATACGAGATTGCCCTTACCGCTCGGCACAAACAGGCTGTTACTGAGGCAATTGAGAACGTCAGTGAATCCATCAGTGAATTAAGGGCCGGCAATGATGAGGTTGCCGCAATGATGCTGCGAGCCGCTTACCAGGCCGTTTCCGGCATCGAATCCGCCGCAGGCGGTCACGTCGATGAGCAGATATTGGAGCAGATATTCAGTCGTTTCTGTATAGGAAAATAGCATCTCGATGCTCGATACTCGATTCTCGTTGCGAGTATCCAGCATCGAGCAACCCTGTCCCGGCGCGCCGGGGTCCAGTATCGATTATTCATCTTTTGCTTCGAATTCAGCGTCGATTACGTCATCCGGCTTTTCTCTTTTAACCTCATCTTCGGGCGGCGGGGGTGCCTGCTCAGCTTGGCCGGTTGGAGCTGAAGCGGTCTGCTGCTTCTTGGCTGCCTCTTCATAAAGCACCTTGCCCAGCTCCTGGCTCGTATTGCCGAGGTTTTCAATGGCCTTTTTTATCGCATCGGCATCTTCGCCTTTTACAGCTTCTTTGAGGTTATTGACCGCACTTTCGATTTTGCCGCGGACATCGGCGGAGACCTTGTCGCCGTGTTCTTTGAGCGTTTTTTCCGTCGAATAAACCAACTGGTCAGCCTGGTTCTTCAGGTCAACGACCTCTCTTTTCTTCTTATCTTCCTCGGCGTGGGTCTCTGCATCCTTGGCCATCTTCTCGACTTCCTGCTCACTCAGTCCTGAGCTGGACTTAATCTCGATGGACTGCTGCTTGCCGGTGCCGAGGTCTCTGGCAGAGACGTTCAGAATGCCGTTGGCGTCAATATCAAAGGCAACTTCAATCTGCGGAATGCCGCGAGGTGCCGGTGGAATATCGGCAAGCTGGAATCTGCCGAGCGTTCGGTTGTCTCTGGCAAATTCCCTTTCGCCCTGGAGAACGTGTATGTCAACGGTGGTCTGGCTGTCAGCGGCGGTTGAGAAAATCTCCTTCTTGCTGGTCGGAATTGTGGTATTGCGTTCAATCAATCTTGTCATAACTCCGCCCAGTGTCTCAACACCTAATGAAAGCGGCGTTACATCCAGAAGCAGAATATCCTTTACGCCTGCATCACCAGCCAGGACCGCACCCTGAATAGCGGCGCCCACTGCGACGACTTCGTCCGGGTTGATACTCTTGTTCGGCTCTTTAGCGAAGATGTCCTTTACGATTTCCTGAACCTTCGGGATTCTTGTCGAGCCGCCGACAAGCAATGTCTCCACGACATCGCCGGGCTTCAGTTTTGCATCCGCCAGCGCCTTACGGCAGGGGTCTTTGAGCCGTTCGAGAATGGGTTCTACGAGCGATTCAAACTTGCTTCTGGTGATAGTGATTTGCAAATGCTTCGGCCCTGAGGCATCGGCTGTGATAAAGGGTAAATTGACTGTGCTTTCGAGCTGAGAGCTTAATTCGCACTTTGCCTTTTCGGCGGCTTCTTTGAGCCGCTGGTGAGCCATCGGGTCGCCTCGCAGGTCGATTCCCTCGGTCTTTTTGAATTCATCAGCGAGGTAGTTTATCAGGACCGCGTCCAAATCATCGCCACCGAGGTGTGTATCACCGTTGGTACTGAGGACCTCGAAGACATTATCGCCGATATCAAGAATCGAAACATCGAATGTTCCGCCGCCAAAGTCGAAGATAGCAACCTTCTCATTTTTTTTCTTTTCGAGTCCATAGGCAAGCGCAGCGGCGGTCGGCTCATTGATTATCCGCTCGACCTCGAGTCCTGCGATTTTGCCGGCGTCTTTGGTTGCCTGACGCTGCGAATCGTTGAAGTATGCCGGCACGGTAATAACGGCATTGGTAACTGTTTCACCAAGATAATCCTCTGCGGTTTTTTTCAGGTCCTGCAGAATCATTGCCGAAATCTCAGGCGGCGTGTATTCCTTGCCCCGGACATCAACCTTGACCAGCTCATCAGCGGCGCCGGTAATTTTATAAGGGACAATCTTTTCTTCCGATGAGACCTCATTGTGGCGCCGGCCCATAAAACGCTTAATGGAAAATACGGTGTTTTCAGGGTTCGTTACCTGCTGATGGCGCGCAATCTGGCCGACAAGCCGCTCGCCCTTATCCGTAAAACCAACGACCGAGGAGGTCAGCCGGGAGCCGGAAGAGTTAATCAGGACCTTCGGCGTTGAGCCTTCCATCACAGCAACCACAGAATTTGTCGTTCCCAAGTCTATTCCAATGATTTTAGCCATAGTTATATTCCTTTCGCAAACAATTCATCTTCATAGACTCCAGATGTGCAAAAGGCGTGCCAGTTAGGGGATTATGTTGGCTTAAGCTGTTTAACCTGTTTGTATATAAGAAGTTAGATTTTTTTAGGATGATGTTTTGGTGTTTTAGGACATCAATTTTTTGTGCCATTTTGGCAGATTCGGGCCGCCTCGGCCCGGCCCCTACGAGTTGTTTCGATATTGGGTTTGAATTGGGTTTGTTTTTTTGGGGCCTGAGGGTGGTTTCATTCTCATAATCCTTTGCAGCAAAGAGGGTTGCGTTCATTTTGGGCCTTTGAAGAAATTGGGTTTGTTTATTCGGACTACGAAATCATCTTTTTTTATGTAATCCTTTGTTATAAAGACGTTTACATTCATTTGGGCCTTTTGGATATTGGGTTTGTTTGGGTTTGAATTGGGTTTGTTTTCACCAAGTGTCCAATCGCGTTTTCTTTCATAATCCGTTGTATTATATAGATTTACGTTCATTTGACTTTTTTGGAGATTGGGTTTGTTTTGCATAAAAAGGGGTGATTTGTAGAGCGTTCTCTACAAGTGTAGAGGGAAATAAAGTGCCTAAAGTGCCTAAAGTGACTAAAGTGAGCTAAAGTTGGATTCACGATGCTCATGATTGGTAATTCCTTCTGATTTACTATTTACTCCCGAGGTGTCGGGATCTCCGATATT
>JAUWBX010000454.1 GCA_030609625.1 Phycisphaerae bacterium | reverse complement strand
ATTGAAACCTCTGTTTTGGATAACGGCTTAGGTAAAGGAACCCGAATCGCCTGGGTGAACACAGGAGCCGGTCTTCGATATAAGGTGATTATCGACAGAGGGCTGGATATCGTCGATGCCTTTTATAATCAGTACAGTCTTGTCTGGCTCAGTCATGCGGGTGTAACTGCTCGGCGGCCTGACGCCAACCGCGGACTGGAATGGCTTTATTCCTTCGGCGGAGGTTTGTTGACAACGTGCGGTTTAACTCACGTCGGCGGGCCTGAAACCGACGAATTCGGTGAGCGTGGTTTGCACGGACGCATCAGTAATCTTCCGGCTCAAGTAGAATCAATTGTGCAGCCGAACCTGGCAGCGGGAAAACTTCAAATGAGTATTACGGCGATGGTGAAACAATCCCGTGTATTCGGGCCGAATCTGGAACTGAGACGTACTATATCGAGCACCCTCGGTGAGCCGACTGTTCGAGTTCACGATGTCGTTACGAATCTCGGCAATACGCCGGTGCCTCATATGATATTGTATCATTGCAACTACGGCTGGCCGCTGGTTGATGAGGGGACAGAGATTGTATGCAAAGGCAAATGGACATCGCGTGGTATGGATATGGACAACGCGGTGTTCAACAGCAGACGCAATTTCCGAAAGTGTTCCAGGCCGCTCGACAGTCACAGAGGTGGCGGTGAAGGCTGCGCTTTTATTGACGTGGCTGCTAATAAAAAGGGGATTTGCACAGTCGGCCTTTACAATCGAGGATTCAGACTTGCGCTTGTTATGAAATATAAGAAAAGACAATTGCCCTGGCTGAGTAACTGGCAGCACTGGGGTCCCGGCGAATATGTTACCGCTCTGGAGCCGGGAACGAACCCGCCAATCGGGCAGAGCCGGGCCAGAGAGCAGAAAAAACTAATTCACATCGCGCCGGGAAAAAGCAGAACCTACGACCTGGAAATGACAATCTTAACGGACAAAGAGCAAATCAATCGCTTTCTGAAAGTCGCGGGTCAATAATTATGACAGAGCACATATTTACCGGTTTTGGGTTCGGGCCTATCCAGGGCGGTCTGTTTGCCAAGGAGGCATTTCAAAGCGGCAATTTTACACGGATAGTTGCAGCAGAGGTTGACGACCAGTTAGTCGATGCGGTCAGGGCCAACAACGGCAGCTATTATGTCAATGTGGCCAAAGCCGACGGCATCGAAGTGCTGAAGATTGACAATGTCGAATTGCTCAACCCCAACGTTACAGCAGATAGGCAAATCCTTCTTGAAGTTTTGGCACAGTCCACGGAAATAACTACCTGTCTGCCTTCTGTAGATTTTTACGAATCGGGCGGTGCCAACAGCGCTGCCTCATTGATAGCTGATGGTTTGAAAAACAGCACAGCAAAAGCAACAATAATTTATACGGCGGAAAACAATAATCAAGCGGCGGAAATATTAGAAAAAGCCGTTACTGAAAAAATTGGAACTCTGTCTGAAAAGCCGGTACAGTTTCTCAATACTGTCATCGGCAAGATGAGCCGAGTTGTTACAGACACGGAAGAAATCGCAGAGTTGGATTTGAAAACCATAGCACCGGGCATTAACAGGGCCTTTCTGGTGGAACAGTTCAATCGAATCTTAGTGGGCCGAACGCGAATTTCTGATTTTAGGCCGGGTATTGAATGCTTTATTGAAAAGGACGACCTGTTGGCTTTCGAGGAGGCAAAACTTTACGGCCATAACGCGATACATTCGCTGCTTGGCTTCATCGCTGCTGTTAAGGGCTATGTGAAGATGACCGAACTCAAAGACGACCAAGAGATTATGCAAATCGGCAGAGCCGCTTTTTTACAAGAGTGCGGTGCCGCGCTTATAAAAAAATACGCTTGCCTCGGCGATGAACTTTTTACCGAAGCGGGTTTTAAGAGCTATGCCGAGGACCTGCTGGGCCGTATGACTAACCCTTATCTTGGGGATACGGTTGTTAGGGTTGTTCGCGATGCAGTGCGCAAACTCGGGTTGAACGGACGGATATTTGGAACTATGCAACTGGTATTGGAGTATGGTATCGAGCCGAGGAATATGGCTTTGGGGGCAATGGCTGGTATCGCTGTGCTGCTGGAAAAAGCGGAAGAAAATAATCTGCCCGGTGATTTGCGGTTCGGTGATTGGCGTAAATTAAATGACTCCAAAATAGAAAAAATTATCAACTGGCTTTGGGCCGGACAGACATCCAAATACGCCGACCAACTCATTAAGTATGTCCAAAACTCCCGAAAACTTTTAAAAGAACTAACCACAGAGAAATAATCACCAATAATCGTCAAATGCAGCAGCATTTTTTTGCCTTTGAAATTGGGTTTGTTTTGGGTTTGTTTTTTTGGGGCCTTAAGGCGGTTTTATTTTTATAATCCTCTATAACATAGACGTTTGCGTTCATTTTTGGCCTTTCGGAAATTGGGTTTGAATTGGGTTTGTTTATTCGGACTGAAAAATCATCTTTTTTTCTGTAATCCTTTGTTAAAGTTAAGTTTACGTTCATTTGGGCTTTTCGGAGATTGGGTTTGTTTGGGTTTGAATTGGGTTTGTTTTCACCAAGTGTCCAATCGCATATATTTTCATAATTCATTGTTATTAGTGAGCTTACGTTCATTTGACTTTTTTGGAAATTGGGTTTGTTTTGCATAAAAAGGGTTGATTTGTAGAGGCATCTCTACAAGTGTAGAGGGAAATAAAGTGCCTAAAGTGCCTAAAGTGACTAAAGTGAGCTAAAGTTGGATTCACGATGCTCATGATTGGTAATTCCTTCTGATTTACTATTTACTCCCGAGGTGTCGGGATCTCCGATATT
>JAUWBX010000158.1 GCA_030609625.1 Phycisphaerae bacterium | reverse complement strand
GCCAGTTGCCTGTGGCAGGGTGCTGTCGTCCCAGGATGTAACCTGCAGTTTTTCGTTCATTTCAAAGAGAGCCTTTGTCAGGCCTGCGTCGGCAGCACACCGGGCCGCAATATCCGAGGTGGTTCGTATGGAAAAGATGCGGCTATTCAGACCCAGCCTGAGCAGTCCTGTTCCCATTGCAAGCAATATTAAGAGCACAACTACGGCCAGCGGTATGGCAGAGCCGCGTTTTTTTGATTGTAGCAGCTTTTTCATATTCACTTACCCCCCTATTTTTTCGAGGACGATTTTTTAATTGTTCGCAACCGCATACGAGATAATAGTGTTCGTATGCGGCCCGTTATCGAGTTTAAGTATCATTTGGATGGACCGGCCGAGTTGCTCGAACGTGCAGCCGGATACATTCCCGCAGACGGTCTCGGTTGTTAGTGTTACCTTTGTTGGAACCAGTTGGCCGTACTCAACATTCAGGTTACCGTTAGCCGTAGAGAAACGTGCATAGCGGTCAACGACAGTAGATGTGTCGTCTGCATAGTAATAAACCTCGACCCAACTGCCGGCGGGGTCGATTTCGAACTTTTCCCTGCTTGCCTTGCGCATTACTGCGTCAAACTTCCTCCTTGCTACATAGCCGTCTGTAACTACATCGGAGTATATACGATTATACTGGGTGCTCCAGCCTCTCTGGCCGTCAACCAAGGCCATACCGATAGCAAGCACGACAATAAGCGTAATTGCCATGGCTATTATCAACTCTATAAGTGTAAAGCCCCGTGAGGCTGTTAATCTTTTTTTAATCATCGTCGTCTCCATCGCCGTTATAAGGCGTAGGTTGTGAGCTTAAAAGATTTATCCGCGTCATTAAGGCTGCTCGTTTCCTGCTCCCGCTGCGCCCAGGTTACAATGGTATTCAAGGCCCTCAATCCGGTACTAACGTCTTTCCACGATAAAGTTATATAGTAGTTAGCGCCATTTAAAGTAATGGTATAACTTCCCAGGAGGGTAAAATCTTCGGGCTTGGCGGGGCCGGTGGTGCTCTGGGTGATTGTCAGGGCTGAACCAAGAGATGTTGCTGGGTCATAGGTCCCGGTGCCTCCGAGGCCGCGCCAACTTTCACAGAGCATCAATCCGATTCTGGCGGCGGTTATCTTTGCGGCAGCTTTTTGTGCATCCAAGGCGGAATAATATCTAAAATTGGAAGTTCCGATAAGTGCCGCTAAGAGGATAGCCATCGCAATCATTACACTGACTAACGAGAATCCCCGGCGACGCCGAATTTTACTTGTTTTTGGGACCATTTTTGTTCTCCTCGCCTCGTAAAAGGCCCAGCCCATTTTGCACAACTCCTGATTGTTCTAACAACCCCCAGAATCATTTGTTAGGTATCACTTTTCTGACTATTATCGGGCGATATATTTTCATACCCGGTTGCTTAACTGACTATCGTCACAGTAACAGATAAATCGACATAAACCGCCGCGAAGTTTATTTGAAAACAATAATATTTACCCCCTCGGCTCCCAATCGTTCCCACAAGTTATTAGAGCAATCGATGTGAATTTTACGCTTAAAGGGCTGGATGCATAATCAGGCAGGTGCCTAAACCTACTCACCCCCCGCCATTTCTATTTAAAGTATAGCACAAAAAAACAAAAAAGCAAATAACCACAGACCCATAATAACTCAATTATTTACAGTTTAGAGTGCCTAAAGTGCCTAAAGTGTAAAGTGCCTAAAGTCTCGATACTCGATACTTGCCCGCCGTGGCGGGCGAGATTCTAACTCTTTACGAGCATCGGGCATCCAGCATCAAGCTTCATTCTTTTTAACTTTAGCTCACTTTAGGCACTTTCAATCGTCAATTTTTATGGTCTTCGGCGGCTTGTATTTCTTCGGCCTGTGAGAAGGGGTCTTCGACTTGTTCCTGCTTTTGGTTCAAAACCACGGACCTGATTTTTGAGGCAAATTCAGAAATTGTCAGAGGAGGAGGTTTTTGCCGCGTGGCAGCCTCAAGCGAAGCTTGGGGATGAGCAGACTTGCTGTCGGCCTCGGCGGCAATGGTGGCCTTTTGCACAGCCTGCTCAGCGGGCTCATCAGTTAATGGCCTTAAGTATATAGAAGAGGAGGAGGCCTGCTGCTTGGCCCAAATCAATTTCTCTCGAATCAATTCCAAAAGTGCCAGGAATAATCCTATCATTACAAGGCGATTTGTTCTGGACTCGAAGAGGCGTTCAAAAGTCATCGGGCCTTCTGTCTGCAGCCGATGCAAAATCTCTATCTGATACAAATCTATGGGCGTATCGTCCTTGATACGGCTGATGTCGCCAATAGTGCCGGTGGCCTTGCATATTGAATCGAAGGCCTCGAGCAGGTTCCAGATACTGACCTGTTCAATATCAATCTCAGGTTCGGCGCTCGGCTTCAACTGCTCGACAATAGTAGCGGGTCGCGGGAAGCGTTCTTTTTGCTCATCAGCAGCGGCATTGAGTAGATTGGCGGCGTCCTTGAACTTCTTGTATTCGAGGAGCTGGCGGATAAGCTCTGCGCGGGGGTCGGCCAAATCATCCTCTCCGAGCAGGGCGGAATCGGGTTCTGCTTTTGGCAGGAGCATTGCCGATTTTATCTGCATCAACGTTGCGGCCATTACTAAAAAGTCACCGGCCAGGTCAATATCAAGGCTTTTGAGCATTTCGATGTAGTGGATGTACTGGTCGGTTATTTTGGCGATGGAAATATCGTAAATATCCACCTCCTCCTTGCGGATCAGATACAGGAGCAAATCCAGAGGCCCTGCAAATATGTCAAGATTTACGCGGTAATCAGCCAATTTATGCCCTCGGTATTATTGCTCCTGTTCCTCTTGAGATTCCTGAGATTCCAAGATTTCCTGTGCTTGCTTAGCCTGGCTTTCAAGGACCTGCAGTTCCGGCCCTTCCACGGCAGGTATCGAATATATATTTGAAGCATTATCGCCGGTTACAACTGATTCGATTCCAAAATCATCGAGCAATTGTTTCGCCAGCTCGGCTTCTATATAACTGGGGAATTGTGCAATTGTAACGAGCTTATCAGCCATAATTATCTTCTCAATCCGGCGGCCTGGCGGGCCTTTTCGAGCGTTTCCCGTGCCACGGCTTTTGCCCGCTCGGCGCCGTTGGCAAGGACTTCTTTGACATAGTCGATATTATTTTCAAGCTCGGTTCTTTTCTGTCGGAACGGCTTGAAATAATCTGTCATCAGCTCGGCGAGGCGTTTTTTGGCCTGGCCATAGCCCATGCCGCCGGTTCGGTATTTGCTTTCCCACTCGGCCAGCTCCTCCGGCGAGGCGACCAGCTTCAAAAGTGCAAAGACGTTGCATTTATCGGGGTCCTTGGGGTCTTCGACCGGCGTGGAGTCGGTAACGATTTTCATAATTTTTTTTCTAACACTAACTTCCGGCTCGAATATCTCGATGGTATTTCCGTAGCTTTTACTCATCTTTCGGCCATCGACGCCCGGGACGACGGCTACGGATTCGATGATGTGTTCTTTCGGCACGGTGAAGACTTCGCTGTAAGCATTATTGAATCGTATTGCAATGTCGCGAGTAACCTCGATGTGCTGTTTCTGGTCGGCGCCCACGGGGACAAGGTCGCTGTTGTAAATGAGGATGTCTGCGGCCTGGAGGACAGGGTATGCGAACAGGCCGTGGTTAGGACTCAGACCCTGAGCGACTTTGTCCTTGTAGCTTGTGCATCTCTGCAATAGGCCCATTGGGGTTACGCAGGAAAGCAGCCAGGTCAGTTCCGTAACTTCGGGCACGTCGGACTGGCGCCAGAAGACGGTTTTTTCGGTGTCGAGGCCCAGAGCGATGTAATCCATTGCGACATCAAGAGTATGGCCGGCAACCTCGGCTGGCGTTGGATTGCTCGTAAGCGCATGGTAGTCGGCGATGAAATAAAAGCAATTGTGCTCAGCCTGCAATTGAAAGTGCTGACGCATAGCACCGAAAAAGTTGCCAATATGAAGTTTGCCAGACGGTTGTATGCCCGAAAGAACCCTCAAAATAAACTCCTTATACCAAAAACCCAAAAACTTATATAACCAAGAACGTAAAACTACTGCTCTGTCACGTCTGATTTGAGGAATTGTCGTTCCGCGCTTGATGCGGAATCCAAATCATCGGTACGTCTGGATTCCTGCTTTCGCAGGAATGACATTCATCAATCGAACTGTCACAGAGCACTACTCTGTTAAAAATAACGGCATTAGAGATGAATGTCAATGATTTAGAATCAAAATGTGGCCTGGGCATCCTGCCCGTGATTAGCTCACAATACAGTTCACTGCCTGGAAGGCCGTGCCACTTCGGTTTATACAAAAAACAACACGCCCGAACCAGGGGGCAAAACTATAGCTGGTTCGGGCGTGTATTTGGCCATTGATATATGGCCGCCGATTTATTGACGCCCGGAGCGAGGTTGGATTTGCATGTTCCTGTCATACTCCATAGTGAAGCTGTACTTGACAATGGTTGCGTTACGGTCAACGGTATTCGGTGCCAGCTTCATATCCCAGCGTAAAATGCCTTTCTTCCGGCTTCTGCGCAGGTATTCGCTGTCTTTGCTTAACTGTGGTTCGGTTTTTTCAAGCTCTATTTTGATTGAAGTATTATCCGTGTAGGGCAGGCGGTCCAGAAGTCGCAGCTCCACCGCCGTGTTTTTGTAATTGCTTAGAGCGATACGGTAGTGATAGGTATCGATGCGATTTCCGCCCTGGATACGTGTCTTTTTGTCCTCAAGCTCGTGGGCCACCTGAACCTGTGAATCTATGCCGAAGCCTGCCGTGAATTTTTCGCCGATAGTAACCTGCGGCAACTGACTTTTGCCGACGAATTCACCGTTGCGGAATATACTGGCCTGACCCGGCAGCAGAACAGTATCGCTATCGTTAAGCAGCTCTGCCTGCAGATATACGTAGTCGGTCAGCAAGGGCGTAGCTATCAGCGTAAAGTCGGCTCTTGCGGTAATTGAGGCGATGGTAACCAACTGCTGGTCGCTTCGGCTCGGCAGCGTTAGTCTGCCGGGCAAATCATACGTTACACTTACTCCCTCGGTGCGGGAAATCTCAGCGATTTTCTGCTGAAATTCCTGCACTTGTCTCTGGTCAACATAAGAATTGAAGAAAAATGTCTGGTTGCGCACTGCCAGTCTGTTAAGTTCCGCATTGGCCACTATGCCCCTTTTAATATTGGCTTTTCGGCCCTTTTGGTACTCTTGGGCCTGTTCGGCTCCCAAAAGGATTTGTCCGGCCTGTTGGGTAGGAGCGGGTCGGGAAAGAGCCACAAGCATAGGTTCGAGGATAGGTGGAGCTGCGACCATAGTCGTTTCGGCAGTGGAAAGGCTAAGAGCTACCCCGTTCCAGTTTTCACCGCTGGTCTGGTTGACCACCGCATTGTACTCAATCAGGACGTTTGATTTTCCGGGATTGGCCCGCAGGTTATACTGCTGCTGCCAGTTAGCGTTGTTGACAAGGTAACTTAATTCAAGAGAAACCTTCTTACCGCCAGCTCCGCTGAGAAACAAAACTGCTTCGCGCTCGGTGCGAGACTGTCCCGCCGCCAGTTCCCTATGCTTACGCTCGAGCAGTTCCAGCTCCTTTTCCAATTCGGCTATTCTTTCTTCAAGTTTCAGCCTGCGCTCGAAATAGTCTATCCCTTTTTTCTCTATCAGCTCGGTCAAACTCTGAACAGGTTCGTACGTGAGCAGGCCTCGATTGAGGTCGCTCTTTTCGGCGGTTATGGTAAAGTCCTTGAGGCTGTGGAACATCTGCCATTGGGCACTGTGGTGGGAGTGTTCCTCCTTGGCGTATTTGACCTGATGTTTGATGTCT
>JAUWBX010000232.1 GCA_030609625.1 Phycisphaerae bacterium | reverse complement strand
GAAGGCCGGTAACAATATGATGAAGTTAAAATTTGGAACTTTTTTAGGCCGCTACTGGCTGACAGAGATTTGCTGCGCCGAAAAAATCAGTCCGCCCAACTTTCAAAAAACAAACGGCGTTCGCTTGTTTAAGGTCTAGTGCAATTTGCGGATGACTACGCGATGAAAGTCGGGCAGTGTCCTCCATGGGAAATTACACCGGATAAGAAACTCACAGAATTACTTGGAGAGCACCAAGATTACTACAAAAAAGGTTTGGTTTGCGAGTCCCAAGGATATGGCATAGGTGCATATGTCTATTATAGAAGAATTATTGAAGCAATAATTGACTCCCTGTTGGACTCTATAGCAGATCTTATCCCTGAGAGTGAAAAACAGCAATATATCGAGGCTCTCAATAAAACAAAGGAAACAATCATTGCAAAAGAGAAA
Source organism: Phycisphaerae bacterium (assembly GCA_030609625.1). Lineage (GTDB taxonomy): Bacteria > Planctomycetota > Phycisphaerae > Sedimentisphaerales > Anaerobacaceae > NIOZ-UU13. The sequence continues at coordinate 4,548 of JAUWBX010000232.1, read as the reverse complement.
ATCGAATTGGTTAAAGATTTGCTTCCTGAAATATTGAGACCTGATGGGATGAATCCGCTTAACCTCTTGCACTCGACGTTGAGTGAAGGTCTGCATGCGAAAACAGACGAAGAATGTCTCAACATCGCAGGATCAATAAGAGATATTTTAGTATTTCTTGTGAACCAAATATTCCAAACAAAGGAAAGTTCGAAAAAATTCACAACCCGCATGCGGAAACTACTAAATAAAAAAGCCGGTAAAAACGGTAGAACCAAAGGTCAGGGGAAAACATAGCAAACAATATCTACTGAAAAATTGGCACTGTTTGTCTTATCAGAATGAACTTTGCCGTTTTTTGGTGGATTTCAACTTCCAATTTTCGAGACCACATCAGCAAACACACATCCACCAAAACACTGCAGTTGTCGATATTCGGCTCTCGCATTTCACTGGGGATTCTATATAGTAAACGATTGACAGCCGTGGTAAGAACCCTATAATACCAAATAATCAGTACTTTACACAAATATACAGGTACCTAATTATTGTGATAACAAAAGAAGAAATCCTCAAATCGCTTGCTAAAGACAAACCAGAACTGCAGAGACAGTTTAAGGTCACCAGGCTGGCGTTATTCGGGTCGTATGCCAGAGGCGAACAGAAACCGGACAGTGATGTGGATATCCTTGTCGAGGTTGACCCGTCTATAGGCCTGGAGTTTGTAACTCTCGCAGAAAGATTTGAGAAACTGCTTGGGACATCTGTTGACCTGGTGTCGATACGAGCTGTTACTGCCAAAGCGATGAAATTCATCGAGCCGGAACTGATTTATGTCTAAAAGACCCGTTGATTTATTGCTGGACGATATTTGTGAAGCGATCGACAGAATCGAGCAATATATAAGCGGTATGTCATTCGATGTTTTTTCGAAGGACCGCAAGTCCGTAGATGCGGTAGTATAGGAACCTTGAGATTATAAGAGAAGCTTCGAATCGACTGCCGGCTGGCTTCAAAAACAGTCATTCGCAAATAGAGTGGCACAAAGCCGTAGGGCTGCGGCACCGGATAGTTCATGAATATTTCGGTATAGACCTTCAGATTGTCTGGCAAATCCTGCAAAAAGATTTGCCTTCTTTGCGGGAGGCCATATCACAAATTCGCGGTTAGGAATTCAAGGGGTAGTGGTAGCTAACGCGGAATTATAAGATATACCAACTTTAGTGGCCGGAGTTCACATTATTTTTTATGAGATTGCCACGGCCTGCTTCGCAGGCCTCGCAATGACGGTCGTGGTAACAGTGGTAACAACTGAAAACCCTATTCCCATTCAATTGTTGCCGGGGGTTTGCTGGATATATCGTAAACGACGCGATTGACGCCCCTGACCTCATTTATAATCCTGCTGGATATGATGCCGAGTACCTCGTATGGGATTTGCGAAAAATCAGCGGTCATAAAATCAACGGTCTCAACGGCACGAATAGCAATAACGTTTTCATAGCTTCGTTCATCGCCCATCACCCCGACCGTTAAGACAGGAACCAGCACCGCCAGGGCCTGTGATACCTTTCTATATAACCTTGCCGATTTTATTTCATCTATTAAGATTTCATCGGCGGCCCGGAGGATTTCCAGCCTTTGTGGTGTAACCTCTCCGATTATCCTGACCGCCAGGCCCGGTCCGGGGAAAGGATGGCGCCAGACAATATCCTCCGGTAGTCCGAGATATTCGCCGACCACCCGCACCTCATCCTTAAACAAATCCCGCAACGGCTCAATCAGCTCAAAGTCCATCTCGGCCGGCAGCCCCCCAACATTGTGATGCAGTTTGATATTCGCGGCTGTATTACCGTCCTTCGAGCCTGACTCAATAACATCAGGATACAGCGTTCCCTGTGCCAGAAACTTAGCATTTGGAATTTTCACTGCCTGCGACTCAAAGGCTTTGATAAACTCAGAGCCGATAATCCTTCGTTTTTGCTGTGGGTCGGTTACGCCGGCCAATCCCGCCAAAAACTGTCTGGACCAATCGACAACCCGCAAATCCATATGAAAATGGTTCCGGAAGGTGGATACGACATTTTCGCGTTCGTTCCTTCGCAGCAGGCCGTTATCAACGAAAATACAAACAAGCTTCTCGCCAATGGCCTTATGGACTAACGAAGCCACAACGGACGAATCAACTCCTCCGCTCAGGCCACATATCACTTTGGCGTCGCCGGCCTGACGGCGAACCGCTTCTACCGTCTCACTGACAAAATCACTCATTTTCCAGTCGCCGCTGCAGCCGCAAATATCATACAGGAAGTTTTTCAAAATCAGCGTTCCTTTGGGCGTATGTGAGACCTCGGGGTGGAACTGCACACCGAAAAATTTCCTTTTTTTGTGCCTTACCGCAGCGAAGGGGCATGTATCGGTAGTTGCTAATTTGACGAAATCACCCCCCCGCTTGATACTGGCGGGGGCGAGCTGGTCGCCGTGGCTTGCCCAGGCCGTGATTGAATCCGACAGATTCGCAAACAAATCACTCTTCTCAAGAATGGACAGAGTTGTTCGCCCGTACTCACGTCTTTGGGCAGCGATAATTTTTGCGCCTAAAATCTGACAGCCTAACTGCATTCCGTAGCAGATACCCAAAATCGGCACATCCAAATCAAAGATTTTCTCATCACACTTTGGCGCATTTTTATCATAGACACTTGCAGGCCCACCGGACAATATCAATCCCTTGACACCTAACTGTGATAATGCCTCTGCTGTTATATCCGCCCGGCAAATTTGGGAATATACATTCTGTTCGCGAACCCTGCGTGCTATCAATTGACCGTACTGACTGCCAAAGTCCAGGATGGCGATTATTTCTCGGCTCATATATCACGCCCGGCAGGACTCGAACCTGCGACCTACGGATTAGAAATCCGTTGCTCTGTCCAACTGAGCTACGGGCGCAACAATCTTAAGTGTCTGTAGTTTAACCACTTCCCACATACGTTGTCAATCTTTCTCATCAATCAATTAAAGAGGGCGCGCGCCCAGTGCACGCCAAATTCTTACTGAGGGTTTTGGCAGTTACTTCCCTTGCACGGTCCAGCAAATCGTCGGCAACAGCCGGATAAAACTTGTGCGTTGTTTCGAAATCGGAGTGACCAGCAAGTTTCATTACTTCATACTCACTTATGTAATCAAATGACGTGAAACTAAAAAGGAAGTAGGTTTGCTACTTCCTTTTTGTAAGAGCTAATTTTGTCTCCAAATCTTACAAGGCTCAACATACTCACAATCTTTACACGTAAAGCTCTGTAGCGGAAAGAACACCTTTGGCCTGATTGTCTCCAGAATCCGGTTACGGGAGAAAAACCTGCCATAGTTCAGGATGCGTGGATTGGACGAAGTTCGAACCTACTATCTTATGTCGAATATGACTGTCGGGTGATCGCGAATGACCCGCAAACCTAAATCTTCGTAAACCTTCAGACTCAAAGACCATAAGAGATAAACCGCCTATTTTTACTTTATAACATTACTTAGATGATATACCAATCTATCTTCTTAAAATCATTGAGATAATAACATTTGGATAAAATAGATTCAAATACCTCGTTGGTACTGAAAAAGTCAATCGAAGTTGCTTGTGAGTGATATCCTCTGGGCTGTTGTGCACCTTTGAAATTTGAACAGAAAATACACAAATTCGTCTCGCCGCTGGCAGCGCGATGTGCCGATGCTATACAATTTGTAATCTGTTTATTTTACCCTATAAGGAGCTGGGACATCGTGGAGCCAACGGGTGCTGCCACCAATAATTCGTCGTCTCTCAGATTAATCCCTGGCCTTGAGCCACTACAACCGACCGAAACGGTCGGTAATCCTGTCATTAGAACGTACGCTGTGCATTCGCCACACGCAGCGCCGATGCCTGAAATAGGAGAATCCACTCTTTCACCGGTTAGAGATGAATATCTTTGGACTATTTGCTGAGTCTCCTCTGGGTTGCAGATTCTTATCATCACATTGGGTTTGAGGCCTTTCTTTGGATAGCCGAAGTAGGAAATGTATTTGTAGGGCTTGTTCACGCGGTATGCGGACTTAAGAAACTTAAGCCCTGTGTCTTGATCCACGGCATCGGTCCAGCCCACCAGCGTCTCAGCTAAGCTTTTTAGGTCTGGTTTCCCAATTCCCAGGTGGAACCTGGCTAAAGGACAGCTTATGTTCTCCACGGGGATATAAAAGGGCTCACCCTGTCGGGCCCTGCCGATAAAGTGGCAATGTTTATCGGTTGTCGTCAATTGGCGTACTGCTGTGGGAGCAGCCTGGTGAAAACTTATGCCAATAAGGTTTCTTCGCGTGTGATTCATCGCTATTCTCCTGAAGTGTGAGTAATAATATTTTCAGCCATTTTGCATAGCTTATCCAATAGGAATACTACAGTCCAGTTTTTTGGTTGCAGACTGTACTATAATACTCCCCAAAAACTGGGCGCATGATTAAGGTGGATTTGTCGCCTGAGACGATAACATAATCAGGAGACAGATTCATGAAAAACAAAAGACGTAATCACAGCGCAGC
>JAUWBX010000341.1 GCA_030609625.1 Phycisphaerae bacterium | reverse complement strand
GGTATGCCTACTACGACCCAGAAAGAGGAAAGACGTATGCAGCTCACGACACACCAAGCGGAAGACGGGTATTTATGCACGATGCCATTATGGGCCTTGATACGTTGGAAGACGAATCGATGAATTGAGCTTAATGAGCACTATTTTAGTGAAACATTAAGATTTACCGGCAAGCCCTTTTCCGGAGCAATCAGGAAGTTTGTAATCCGGCACCTCAGCTTATCTCGTTCGGTCTTGCTATTCACTTTTGTCTTTACCATCGTAATGACATTGGCCGGTAATGTTAGTTTTCCCAGTCCAGCCTGTCCGAGACTTTGCACCTGAATATCAATGTCGGAATTATTCGTAATGTCAAACCATATCGTATCGCCCCGCCTGCGGTAGGGCTTGTCAATCTGAACTGCCCTTTTGAAAATTGCATGAAGGTATCTTGGCCTGCCGATTAGTTGATTCTTAAACCAAACTGTAGTCCTGCCTGCAATTAACGCTTCCTTTAGAGCTTTTATGGTAGTTGTACATTATCTAAGACTGGTCTTCGACCGGAAGCTAATACGGAAAATGACTATAAAAAAAGCCCCCGCAAAGACATAAGCAAGTGTATCCCTTTATTTCATTTTTGTATGCAATTTTTGAGATACTCGCCTTCTGCTTCGCAGGGGCAATAGTAAAGTGCGGCTCTTTCCTTTTATTTTTTTAGCCGTCCCTAACAGTGCCCGCATTACGCTCTGACTTGATTGCAAAACTCTAAGATGGACAACATCAGTTCAAACTAATATGGCCGGATTGGTCATTTTCCAGAGCCACCATTTTTTTAACCATCTATTACGGTGCATCGGCAGATTCTATTCTTAGACTTGAACCTTTCTGGATGCGCCCAAGTCCCAACAAGACAACACGGTTTAACACAGGCAAGTACGTCAATAAATCGAAAAGTTCTTACTCTTTTTCGCTTTCCCAGACTCCGGCCTGGCGGGTTTACTCTTTTCTCCCATACCTAATGGCTTGCCCGGCTTAACCCCGATAACGAGAAATATCCTTAGTAAAAAATATCTTTGGGAAATTGAAAAAAAATGAAAAATTTTGTTTTTAAGCCGAGAAAAGACCACTGAGCCAGGTTAGCCCCCCTGCCGAGTCGATAACGCCCTTTTCCGATGCTGCCATTGTTATTCGAAGGAAAACAGCGGGTTTGGACGCTCAATTTCTACAAATTTTTGTAATAGACTACTGCGTTCGTGCGTCTATAATATAAGAAGCAGAGAGAACTTACATCGCAAATTCCAACGAAGAAAAAAATACAGCGGGACAAAGGAGAATATTCAACCGCCGCTGTACAAAAAACTTTAAAATAATCCGTTACGTTTTTGTCGTGAAGTGCCTTACGTAAGTAAAGGCTAAAGATTAGCTGCATCGCCGAGAACTTATCAGTGAGGGTCTAAGGATGAGAAAAATCGAGGTCAAAAACAAGGCCCAAATAAAACAATTACTGTATGCCGGCAATGTCTTAGGTATCAAAGACGACCAATATCGCTCCTTCGGCGGCTTTGGGCTTTGGTGGTATGATAAGCAACTCGATATTTGTAGTTGCTGTGAGTCTCACTGGTCTGACGTTAGAAAGAGAGTTCAGCACTGTAGTTTAGACAGGGCAGCAAAGATATTATGGCACAACCGCAACTCACTATTCCTCCGCAGCAAACATCTGCCAGAGGACAAGAAGTTGATGACCATAGGGAATTTTGAAAGCGTGGGGCAATAAGACTGAGAGGCATTACTTCACGCTCAAACCACGACTTCGCAGGTAGTCTTTCAATTCCTGTATATCGATGATATGGAAATGGAACACCGAAGCCGCAAGAAGAACTGTTGCTCCAGCTTCTACCGCCTCGTAGAAATGTTCCAGTTTGCCGGCCCCTCCTGATGCCACGATTGCGGCTGAACAGGCATCGGCCATCGCTTTGATGACAGGAAGGTCAAAGCCGGTCTTTGCGCCGTCCCCGGCTTTACTGGTTGGCAATATTACAGAAACTCCGAAAGCATCGACTTTCTTAGCCCACTCAATGGCATCGGCACCGGTAGCAGTCCGGCCACCATCGATATAGACTTCGTAGCCGGACGGTAATGAAACGTTGCGGTCCACATCTATGGCGACGGTTACCTTCTCCGGACCGAATTCGGCAATCATCTGCGCTATGACCTCCGGTTTTCTGAAAGCCGCACTGCTTACAGATACCTTATCAGCCCCCGCCTCTATCACCGCCGCTGCCGAAGCAACATCACGAATACCACCGCCGACAGTAAAAGGAATCGTCGTAACTTCAGCTACCTTTTTGACAACATCGAGCATAGTAGCCCGATTCTCAACGGTCGCCGTTATGTCCAGAAGCGCAAGCTCGTCCGCTCCGGCCTGGCAATAGGCCTTTGCACATTCGACGGGGTCGCCTGCATCACGAATATCCACAAAATGAACGCCCTTGACCACACGGCCGTTCTGCATATCCAAACAAGGCATAATACTAACCTGTTTATCCATTCTTAGTTCTCCTTATTTTTCATTCCCAGTGATTGCTTCCGCGGAGTCTGGTCCGCTGAATTACCTCTGTATTATAACTTTATTGGATGCCATTGCAAGTTCTGATGTTTTTTACTGTCATCCTGAGCCCATTCGCTTCGCTCAGGATAAACTCCGCGAAGGACCTGGCCTGTGAATTGAAAGTGTCTCTCGCGAGCAAACCTAACCTTTCATACTATGCCCAGATGCTTCGCTTCACAAAGCATAATGATTGTATGGCATAGTAAGATTCCTCTCAATTCCGGTGGCGCTATCCGGCGACGTCCATCTAATACCCCAGCCTGCCCCACGTCGCCTTTTGCAGTCTCTGCAGGTCATACAGGCCATCCTCGGTCTGCGGCTCGTAGTCGCCCCCTTCCAGGTGTTCACTGTGACCCAACTGACGAGGCATTCTTACGGTCTCGCGGCCTTTCCATTTCCAGTACTCTGCATGACCGTCCGCCATCGAGAGCGTTACACCGCCGCTATGGTGTATCGGAGGAGGGTAGTTCACATCCCACTTGGGATAAAGATAATGGACATAGAAACTGGTAAAATGTGTATAGCCCCGATCGATAAAGACCGCACGCTGACCCGCACCGGGACTTATGATATCAGTGAGTCGGGCCAGTCGCAGTACCGTCCTGCCGACGCGGTCGGCGGGGATTACCCTCACCAGGTCAGGCCTGCCGGACACCTGCCAGCCCCACAGTCTTGACCATGCCAAAGCGCCATTTGCGGCGGTGACCACCTCATACGTGGCTCCATGGCCGGCCCAGCCCCGGGGGCAGCGGTAAACATCGATGTCCCGGACGTAGGGCCACAGGGTGCCTTTGTTGGGGTTCTCTATCACCGCAGAACGGCTCTCAGGAGACAAAAAGGCCTCGCCCACCCAACCTTTCACCATGTAGGCACTGCCCAGGACGAGCTTGCCATCGTGGTCGTCGGCGTAGGCGACCCACGCTAAGGTGAGCTGCCTGAGATTGCTCAGACAGACTGCACGCTGACCTTGTTCTCTTGCACTGCGCAGCACGGGAACGAGGAGCGCCATCAATAACGCTATGACAGCGATTACCACCAAAAGCTCAATTAAGGTAAACCCTTTCACTTTTCGCATGACGGTTCATTCTCCTTGTCATCCGTTCTATGGCACTTCCTCTGCCGAATACCCTAATCTGCCCCACGTCGCCTTTTGCAGTCTCTGCAAGTCGTACAGGCCATCCTCGGTCTGCGGTTCGTAGTCGCCCTCTTGCAGGATTTCAGCGAACAGACTACGAACAGGAAGCAGCTTGCGAGGCATTTCCACGGTCTCGCGACCCTTCCATTTCCAGTACTCCACGTGTCCGTCTGCCATAGAGAGCGTAGTACCGTCGCTATGGCGTATCGGAGGGGCACTTT
>JAUWBX010000102.1 GCA_030609625.1 Phycisphaerae bacterium | reverse complement strand
GACCCACCAACCACAATATTTGTTTTCTTTATCCACAGCTTCTTTCCGCTGTTATCATAGACAGCCAGATGGCCGGGAACCGTTACTATGTAGTCCATTTTCCTGTCGTTGTTGACGTCCGCTACGATTATCCCACCGGCTGAGTCCTTGGGCGCCGGGATGGCGAGCTTGATAACAGATGGGTTTGTCTGGGATAGCTGTCCTCCGAACGCCGTTGCAGCACACATAAATAGAAAGGCAGCAGACTTTGACATAACTTCGCAATAGCTCATAACATTTCTCCATATAGACCAAATAATCTACCAAAGAGCCTTGGGAAACAAGGCCATTTTGCAAGTTTAGCAGAAATAGGGTCTAAAGACAACGTTTTGATCGGCTTAGGCGGATGGATTTTGATGGACAGAGGAGAGAAAAAGTGATATACTTCGGCAGTTTGAAAAAAAAAGTTTGTTAAAATAAAAAACGCAGATTTTGCAGCGAGAGAACAAGCTTCAAAAAAACTATTGGGGAATAGTGTAACGGTAGCACGACTGACTCTGGATCAGTTAGTCCAGGTCCGAATCCTGGTTCCCCAGTATATGTTACCTGTTAATGTGTCGAGAATAAAAGGGGGAAAAATATGAAGTTCTTTATCACTATATTTCGGGATGAAGACGGAGTGTTCATTGCCGAATGTCCATCTATCCCTGGCTGTATAAGTCAAGGCAAGACCGAACAAGAAGCTGAGAGTAACATTCGGGAGGCAATCAAGGAATGTTTGGAAGTGCGAGCTGAAAAAGGGATGCCTCTTAATATAATTACCCACCAGAAGGAAAGCGGACTTGATTTATGAAGATAAAATTCTCTCGCCATGCAAAAAGAAGAGCGAAATTATATAACATTTCAGAGTCCATAATTTAAAAGGTTCTTGAAAGCAAAGACTTATCTCGTCAAGGGATAAACGAAATTATTGAAAATGTAGAAGGATATAAGTATCCACTAAAAATTGTAATTGCCGTTGAAAATGATATAATAACAATAGTAACAAGTTATCCTTTGAAGAAGGGAAGGAAAATATGAAAGTATATTATGATGATGAAGTAGATGCTTTATATTTAAGGTTGGGAGATGATACACCAGATGGAGTTATAGAAGTTTCTGAAGGTATTAATATAGATACAACTTCGCAAGACAAGATAGTGAGTATAGAAATTCTAAATGCTTCTAAAAAGATAGATTTAAGAACAGTTCTATCTTACTCCCTCGAATTTGATAAAGATTTAATAACTCAAAAATTTGCCTAACAACGCGCTGCACTGTACCAAATCATCCTGAGGTTGCACGTGGCAACCTGTGAAGCCTCATTGCAAGGGCAGGTATAACTGTGGAGGAATTCTCAGAAGCATTAGAGAAATAATATACAACGGCGTACAAGAATATGTTCGCAGGTAACTAAATTTGCTCAGATTCGTGCGTCGGCGAACTTATCTCAGTCGCAGTGCATTGTCTTCAAGTGGGAGTTTCCTTTATGAAAAGTGTTCTTCTCTGTATCAGTGTTTCGCTGCTTATAGCTAATGTAGTCAATCCGGTTGCCAGTGATTACAATACCTCATCAGAAAGAGAAACGAAAACCGAGGTGTCCGAAAAAGATGTTCGGCGTACACAGAAAGGCAATGTAGAGTCGGTAGTCAGGAATGCTTTGGCAAGTAAATACAGAGGCGATAAAGGCATCGAGAACGACCCGGATGTGATTTTTGCGGAGAATTTTGAAGAGGGTTCTTTGGAGGCCGTAAAGTCACAATGGGAAAGTGTAAAGAGTATCGAAATTATGTCACTTTCGAGGGATGTACCGCCGGGCAGTGCCGGCAAACATTCACTTTTGATGACACATATTGGAGGCAAAGGGACAGGCGGACATTTGTACAGGCGTCTTTTGCCCGGCTATGAAAAGCTCTATGTTCGTTTTTATGTGAAATTTGACCCGGACTGCTATCCGATACACCATTTTTTCCACGTTGGAGGTTACAATCCTCCAACGCCATGGCCTCAGGGAAGAGCGGGAGTTCGGCCTATTGGCGGCGAACGATTTACCACCGGAGTTGAGCCGTTCGGCAAAAAATGGCGATGGGATTTCTATTCCTACTGGATGGCAATGAGGTCTTCGCCGGACAACAAATCCTGGGGACATGACTTCATCAACGATGAGAACCTGAAAGCCGAGCGAGGCAAATGGATATGTGTCGAGCTGATGATGAAAATGAACGACCCCGTTACCGAGCGCAATGGCCAACAGGCACTATGGATTGACGGTAAGCCCTGGAGCAAGGATGGCCAGATAATCAGTCACCTTGGCAAAGGATTTCCAAAAGGCAGATGGATATGGGACAGCTTTATCCCGGACCCAAAAGGTAAGCCCTTTGAGGGCTTTCAATGGCGCAGTGTAAAGGAGCTGAAGTTGAACTTTCTCTGGATGCTGCTGTATATCACCAAAGCTCCCCCGGGACACATCAGCAAGGTTTGGTTTGATGATATTGTGGTGGCGAAAAAATATATTGGGCCAATGAACTTTTCATCGTCAATATCTTCGAATATTGCCCATAGCCGGGATTATCGAAAGTAAAAAATGAGCCTCAGAAAACCCGGGCAGTCTAACTATGGCAAAAATAACTTTTAGTCTTGAGGAGCTTCTAAAAATCCTGATTTCCAATGAGCTTTTACCTCGTCAGATGATACGTGCGAGAGTCAAAGGCCAAAGAGTCCATTTCATTATAAGGACTAACGCGTTCATTTTGCCGTATATTCCTGCTTCGTTAAGATACATAAGTTTTGACAATAACAATGCGACATTTGAGCTTACCATCGCCGGTGGCCATTTAAACAAAGCCGTAAGCCGGCTTAATCAGGCACTAAAACTCAAAATACCGGCTTGTATGAAACTTAAATATCCGAATATTTCTGTTGATATTGAAAAGCTGCTTGAAGAAAAGAATATTAAAGGCGTTCAGGTGAAGGACATCTTTTTTGAAAATGGCCAATTTACTATTGTCACCGATAACATTTAACAGAGTTTTTACACACTATAAAAAAGAGAGCTGGTGTTTCCTTATTTCTATTACCGCACTAAAGCCGAGCAGTGAAAGATAATTTATAGTGTCCTGCATCTGCGTAGCCAAGTAACAAATCCTACACCGATACTGCCGAGAATAAGAGCACCAGGGGCAGGATTAGATTCATAAGAATCTGAACAAGAGGATTCTTTAATTACCAGTCGAACTCGGCGATAATGGGGGTATGGTCGCTTGGGCGCTCTGCAAGGCGTGGCTGTTTATCTATATAGCAGGCAGTGCACTTTTCTGCCAGGGACTTTGTGACCATAATGTGGTCTAATCGCCAGCCAAGATTGCGTTGGAATGAATTTAGTCTGTAATCCCAGAATGTATATTGGCCCGGCTCGCGACAGTGCATTCTGAATACATCAACGAATCCCCACCGAAGAACTTTTTCTAATGCTTTATGAACTTCAGGGTGAAAGCAGACGTGCCCTGATAAGTTTACAGGGTCGTACACATCTATCGGCTGCGGTGCTACATTTAGGTCTCCTACCCAGATGACAGGGTCGGTAGGCTCGAAGTTCTTTTCGAAAAACGCCAGCAAACGGCTGAACCAGTTCAGCTTGTATTCGAATTTTTGAGACTCCGGCAAATAACCTTGTGGGATATAAGTATTGACGATACTAACGCCGTTAATTTCCGCTTTAATCAAACGAGCTTCGTCCTTTGGCTCATCCTCGAAGCCGAATTTTGCATTTGTGATTTCATTTCTGCTGAAAATTGCCACGCCGTTATAGCTTTTCCGGCCTTTGAAGACGTATCTGTACTCAGTTTCGTCAAACGCCTCGATTGGGAAATCGTTATCCTGAACCTTGGTCTCCTGAACGCATAGGATATTCGGCTGATACTCGGCGAGCCACTGAAGCACGATGGGCAAACGAACACGAAGAGAATTAACGTTAAAGCTGGCAATTTTCATTCAGGCTGCTTTTAAGCCAGCCCGCCAACGGCGGGTTTTAAACGGAATCCAGCTGTGCTGGGTCGACCTGTTTTTTCCTGGATTTGGTCTTCTTAGATATACTTTTTATTGGTTGCGGTTTTTCGGTTATCTGTTTTATGAGGTCTGTCCGGCTTGAGGAAACACCTTTTTTACTGTCATGGATTTTATCAACTGTGGTGTAACTCTCCACTATGGCCAACAGACTCAACAGGAAGCTGAGAGTGCTTTCCGCACCCTGATTTGTATTAACACCGTCACGGATAAGGCCATCGTTGCATCCTTTAGTTCTAAAGTCATACAGCGGAATGCGTAAGTCGTTTTGTCCAAGGAACCAATCAAATGTTTTTCTCTGAAGGGTCAAAAATTTCTCGTCTTGCGTAGCATCATAAGCGGCCCTTAGCATCATAACCGTGCTTGCAGCTTCTATAGGTTGTTGGTCAAACGTAGCTTTTGTCCCGCCCCGTTCGTACCATCCATTGCAGCCGACGAAACTGAAACATTCACCGTTGAAAGTGTTTGCCAGAAGAAATTCACAGGTTTTTTCCGCAATTTCGAGGTATTTTTTACTCTCCAAAGTCAAGCCGGCAACAAATAGAGCATGCGGCAAAACAGCGTTATCATAAGTAAGCATGTCCTCAAACCATTGCCACTCAGGGAAACTATTTTCCTCGTACTGAGTTACAAGGCCGTCTGCGGTTAATTCCAATTGACGTTTTATATCGCTGGCTCCGGGGAACTGTTTGAGGTAATCACACATACCAAATATTGAATACGCCATACCCCTTGGGTACTGTTTACGGATGTGTTCTACTGATTTATCAAAGCAGCTTTTGACAACTGATATATATGCCGGCGTTGGTGGTTTTGCCATGACCGTTCCCAGCGCCCATAGTACTCTGCCAAAAGCATCATTTATCGGATCCTCCTTAAACCAGGTTCTGTCAAAATTCATAAAGTTTCTGATTGAGCCATCGCTGTTTTGTGAATGTATGATAAAGGACAAATATGTATCGAGAAGATGCAGCGCCTGAGGCTCAGAATACTGGGCGTAATATTTGGCCATTGCAATTACCGCCCTGGCATTATCATCTGTGCAGTAACCGTATTCGCGATTTGGTATTGTAAAATTGGCGTGCTGATACATACCGGTATCGTCAGTTAGTTTTTCTATGTGGTCTAAGGAAGGTTCTGGTACCTCGATTGATAACGTGGTTTTGGCGGCAATGCGGAGGGGCAATCGTTTTGCCTTAAATAATCTCCAATAGGCCTGCCCGATTTTGGGCCAGGTTCTGGACCTGCCGTACTCGTAGGCCCGTCTTCGCAGCGAATAAAACTGCGAATCTTTCTGAAGTATTTCCACTATTGTTTTAGCTATTTGTTTCGAATCCCCGAATCGTACCAGCTCACCTCGGCCGTCGGCCAGCAGTTCCATAGCCGCCCAGTAAGGGGTAGAGATAACCGCCTTGCCCGCGCCGACCGCAAATGATAACGTGCCGCTGGTCAATTGTTTTCTGTTTATATATGGCGTTACATAGAGGTCGGCTGCGCATAAAAAGTTATGAAGCTCCTGGTCATCTACGAACCTGTTGTAGAAGATTACGTGTTCCTGCAGATTTAAGTCTTTTACCATTTGCTGCAGGCTAAATCTATATAACTCGCCTTCCTGTTTTAGTATGTTCGGGTGTGTCATACCCAGGATTATGTACATAACGGATGGGTCAGCTTCGACTATAGCCGGCATCGCCTTGAGCATCACCTCTATACCTTTGTTCCTGTTAAGCAGGCCGAATGTCAAAATAGTTTTTCGGTCCTCCATGCCGAATTTGTGCTTGTAGTAGTTGCTGTCAACAAACGGCAAATCCGGTATACCGTGTGCAATCAATTTGATCTTTTTGGTGGGTATATCATAAACGTCCCGCAGCATACTGACGCCGCGTTCGTTCATAGTGATTACTCTATAAGAGGCGTTGCAGACATCCGTCAACGATTTGAGGTAAGCCGGGGCTGGTTCATCAATAACTGTATGAAGGGTTGTTATGATGGGGGCTTTTAGTCTGTTGAGCAACAGGCTCAGATATGCACCGGCGTCACCGCCGAAAAGGCCGAATTCGTGCTGGACAGAAACTACGTCAACATGGCTGAAATTGATATAATCGGCCGCACAAATATAATCGTTTTTTACATTTTGGCGAATTTCAAACTTAACCGGGTCATCATACTTTTGGTCTCCCGACCGCATTGCAACTACCAGCGGTTCGAATTCACCCTTGGCTGCTGATGCGGTGCTTTTTATCAGGTCCGATGTGAAAGTCGCAATTCCACATTTTCTTGGGAGGAAAGAAGAGATAAACACCACTTTTTTCGATGAGCTTTTTGCCATCATGCAACATCCCCTTTCAAGTAGCCGTAAAAAATGCTTATGTATTTTAGGGGTAATTGACTAGGCCGTCAACAAGTAAATTGGCTATTAAGTTGATATAAAATATGTTTTTTCCGGACGAATGAATTGATTCTGCGCTGTCAGGAGTGAAAAACAAGGAATTTGGCGAATATTCTTGAAATCTCCGGCTAATTTTTACTTTTCTTTTGCCACAGAAACAGGCTGATTCGCGTAGTATTCTACCACTGCAGTAGCAATAACCGCAAAAAAGCGAAAATCGCAATACGCACCACAAATAACTGCCGGAGGTGGGAATCGAACCCACACCCTGTCGCCAGGACGGGATTTTGAGTCCCGCGCGTCTGCCAATTCCGCCACTCCGGCCGTTCTCATTTACTATTTGTTATTTATTATTGAAATGATGATGTTAAATAATCAATAGTCAATAGTCAATAGTCAATATGCTCTGTTGAAAAGTTACAAAAACTGTCATTCTGAACGGAGCGCAGCGGAGTGAAGAATCTCTTT